>CALMWJ010000270.1 GCA_937873525.1 uncultured Peptococcaceae bacterium
ATTCAGCTGGCCCGCCTGCCACGGCAGCCGGCTGGAAGGTCACGGCCGAAATCGGAGGGACCCTATTTACCGGGATCGTTCCTGAAACCACAGGGAGCACCCTGGGAACGATCGAACTGGTTTCCGATCACGGGGAAGCCATCGAGATTTTGCATCCTGGCTTTGACACCATGTGCAGAAATGCGGGTTTGGCAGTGCCGCCGGTGGTCGGAACGGATTTGCCGTCGACCATGACACCCTTCACGGTGACGGCGACAGCGTCAACGCCCTTTATCGGGACCGGCTTGACCGGCGCTGAAATTGTCAGCTCCGATTATTCTACAACCCTTGGTTCCATCACCGGTTTACCGGAAAACGGTCTTTTCGGCGGCATTGCATTCAAAACCGTCAGCACCGATTTCATGAGTGAAGGTCCCGTAACCTTCAATGACGCTGCGTATGAAGCGGAGGTCCCCTTCGGCGAGGACAAGCATGGTGAAGGCTGGAAGATCAGCATGGAAATCGACGGCACCGCCTTTACAGGCTATGTCACGAAAGAAATGACCGCCTCCGGCAGCTTCCTGATGAAAAGCCAGGAGGGTTCCTATGTGGAGATGTCCCACCCCGGGCTGGAGGCCATCAATCTGGCCGCAGGGATCACCTCCGGCAACCAGCCTGTGGCGGGCGACACGATCGCTGCGCCCATTGGCGCTTACGAAGCGACAGCGTCCAAAGCCTCTGTTTCCTTGGGCCTTGGAAGCACGTCTGTCAAGCTGGAGGGCGGCACAGAAGGCGGCAACCAGACCGTATCGGATCTGTCCAGCATTTCCATCGGGTCCGACGGCAGGATCGAAGCGATCCACGCAGCGCATGGGCGGATCCCGCTGGGGCAAATCATTCTGGCCGCCTTTGAAAACCCTCAGGGCCTTGAACAAAGCGGCAATACATATTTTGTTGAATCTGCCAATTCGGGCGAAGCTCAGCTGGCAATTCCTGGAGCCTCCGGATCCGGCGCTTTGGCTTCCGGATCCCTGGAAATGTCCAATGTGGATTTGTCTAAGGAGTTCGCAGACATGATCACGACCCAAAGAGGCTTCCAGGCCAATTCCAGAATGATCACCGTTTCCGACACCATGCTGGAAGAATTGATCAATCTGAAGCGTTAACAGGATTCCCCATCGGGAAACAGGTCTGTATTCCGGCAACGAATATCTTAAGGCGTTGTATGAAAAAGAAACATCTGCCTTAAGATATTCGTTCCGGGGTCGATAATAAGATTTAGGAGGCTTGTATGATTTTATTGACAAAGCTGAATGGCGTTGCCTTTGCGTTGAACTGCGACTTGATTGAAACGATATCCGAGAATCCAGACACCACCATCCATCTGACCAACGGAAACTTGTACATCGTTAAAGAGACGATGCAGGAAGTGGTTGCAAAGGCCATTAATTACAAAAAGCAGTCATATCCCGACTTTCTGAAAGAGGGGAAAGCGTAATCGGGCTGACCGTTGCTTTGACGAAAGGTGAGAATCATGGATCTATCTTTGATCTTAGGCGGATTGCTGGGTGTCTGTCTGGTGCTGTTCGGTATCGTATTCAACGGAGATTCCGGATCCTTTGTATTTGGAAATATCCACTATTTCATCGACTGGCCCAGCCTTTCGATCACCATCGGCGGTACGATGGCCGTCCTGATCATGTCATTCCCGATAAAAACCTTGATCAAAGTTCCCAAGCACATGAAAATCATCCTTTTTCCTTCGAAATACGATCCCGTGCGATACATCGATAAAATTGTGGAATTTGCCAGGGAAGCCCGAATGAAAGGTTTGCTCTCCCTTGAAGATAAACTCAACGAGATCGACGATGAATTTCTGCGCAACAGCCTGATGCTGGTGGTGGATTCCGTCGAGCCGGAGAAGGTCAAGCAGCTTCTCGAATCGGAAATTGACTATTTGGACGACCGGCATGCCCAAGACCGGGAGTTCTATGACAAAGGCGCAGCTTTTGCGCCCGCCTTCGGAATGATTGGCACTTTGATCGGCCTGATCAATATGCTGCAAGCGCTAGACGATCCCGATGCCATCGGCCCGGCCATGTCGGTGGCTCTGGTCACTACTTTTTATGGAAGCGTCCTGGCTAACATGGTCTTTTTGCCTATTTCCTACAAACTGAAAAACCGGCATGAACAGGAGCTGCTGTGCAAGCTGCTGATCAGCGAGGGGGTCCAGGCGATCCAGGCGGGTGAAAATCCCAAGTTTATCGAGGAAAAACTCAATCAGTTTCTGCCGTCCTACTTGAAGAAAAGGATTTCTGATGAAGACAGCAAAAATGTGTAACCGGTCAGGGGGAAACAATGGGAAAACGTAGAAGGCGGGAATCAGGCGGCGGAGAGGGCAATTGGCTCAACACTTATGCGGATATGGTGACCTTGGTGCTGACTTTTTTTGTTCTGATGTACACCATGTCTTCCGTGGACGCCGAAAAATGGCAGATCCTTGTGGAAGCCTTCAACCGAAAAGGCGCCGAAACCGCACAGGTCGTGCTGGTCACCGAGGGAGAGGGAAACGAGATGGGAACCAATCTCGGCGAATCCCCCGGAAACACCTCCGTAACCACAGAGACCAAGGAAGAGCTTCCGACAGATTTCAATCAGCTGTATGAGTATATCAAAGCCTATGTGGAAGAAAACAATCTGACAGCCTCCGTGGAAATGAGCAAAGGGGATGCCAGCGTGTTTATTCGATTCAGAGACAACGTTTTCTTCAATCCGGACAGCGCAGTCCTTCAGAAGCAAGGCCTGAAGCTGCTGGAGTTTATCGGGGATTGTCTGAAAAATGTTGAAGATGAAATCCTTTCGGTGCGGATCAACGGACATACCGCCAGCGTTCCCGGAACCATCAAAACGCCGGGCTTTGACCGCACACTATCCACAGACCGGGCCAACAGCGTCTTGATTTACCTGGAGGAGACCAAACGTATCGAACCCAAAAAACTGATTGCCATCGGTTACGGACGCAATTACCCCATCGTCAGCAACGAAACCGAGGTTGGCCGCCGCAAAAACCGGCGTGTTGAAATGATGATCCTCAGCAATGACGTCAGCATCCACGATGAGGAAGATGTCTTCAAACTGCTGAAAGGTGATTACGACATTGAGCTGTTTTCGGATCCGGAGAACAGCTCGGGCATCCTCGGTCCGCCGTCCTGACCGGTTATGACGCGGACCCGAGCGGTACAAGCCAGGTTTCAGGCAAAGCTGAAAGAAGGAGTGAACTTCAAGGAATGCCGGATATTTTATCGCAAAATCAAATCGATGCGTTACTGAAAGGCCTGAACTCCGGCGAGATGAGCGTTGAGGAACAAAAGGCGGCATCTCACCAACGGAAAATAAAGATTTATGATTTTAAATCCCCGAAGAAATTCACGAAAGAGCAAATCAAGGCCCTTGACAACCTCTATGAGAATTTCGCCCGGATCATCTCTTCCTATTTTACCGGCATGCTTCGAGTCTATTGCGAAGCGACGGTTCTCCAAATCGAAGAACAACGGTTTTATGAATACAACAATGCACTTCCGGACAGTGCTTTGATCGGGCTGATCGACGTGAAAACCAAATCCAATTCCTTTGACGACATGACCATGATGACCGATATGTCCACCTCTTTGGGCTTTTTTATGATCGACCGTTTACTGGGCGGTTCCGGGAAAGGCCACACCTTGAATCGGGAATTCACGGACATCGAAATCGCCATTTTAGGGAATGTATTCGAAAAAATCGCTTTGTTTACGCAGGAGTCCTGGTCAAGCTATCTGGAAGTCAAAGCGGCGCTTTCCAGCATCGAAACCAATGCCCGGATGCTCCAGGTCTATATGCCGGAAGATGTCGTCGTCATTATTTTAATGGAAATAAAAATGAAAGACCTGACCGGCAATTTCAGCATATGCATACCCGCAATCAATCTTGAGCAGATGATTGGCAGCTTCAGTTCCAAATACATCCGAGCCAGTAAAAAAACAACCGAGAGCAAAGAAGCCGCCCGCAAACAGGTGATCATGAACTGTTTGTCCAATTCGGACCTGGAAATGAAGGCGGTGCTTCATGAAATCCAACTGGACCTTCAGGATGTGCTTCAAATCCAAACCGGCGACGTCATTCCCCTCAACAAGAACATTCATAGCAGTATCAGCGTCATGGTGGAGAATTCGCCTTGGTTTGAGGCAGAACTGGGAGAAAACAAACTGAAGAAAGTCGTCAAAATAAATCACATGATTTAGAGGAGAGGGAACATATGGAACGGGCCTTTCAACAAGGGAATAATGATGTGCGCATCGAGTCCAATGAACTGCTTTCGCCGATGGAAGTCGATGCGATCGGTGAAATTCTGAACATCAGCATGGGATCCGCTGCCACAGCCATATCCACCATGCTGGACAAACAGGTTCTCATTACCACGCCGAAGGTTACCGTCAAGATGCTGGAGGACATCGATTTTACGATGATGGAACCGGCAATGCTTGTGAAAATCACCTATGTGGAGGGCGTTACCGGTTCCAATGTGATGGTGTTCAGGCAAACGGACATGCAAATGATCCTGAACCAGCTGATGGGGATCGATGAAACGCCGAAGCCGGATTTTGTCTTTGACGAATTAAGCATGAGCGCAGCCTGTGAAGTGATGAACCAGATGATGGGGGCTGCAGCCACCGCCTTATCGGAATTTTTAGGCCGAGCGGTCAATATTTCCCCGCCGACGGCCATGATCATGGATCATGAACACACTTTCCAATCTGCCATTGATGCGGATGGCGGCGACGACATTGTATCGGTGGTCTTTGATTTAAGCATCAAAGACATCATGAAAAGCGAATTCGTCTGTGTGATGACCTGTGATCTCGCAAAAATGATCGTCCGTCAGTTCATGCATGAAGAAGTACCGCCGGCCGGACCTCAAACGACCGAAAAAACCGTCCCGGCCCTATCCGATCCTTCAGCCGTTCCGGCGATGTCTCCATCTCAGTCTGCTGCGCAATCGCCTACGCAGTTGCCGCCGCAGCCGGCCGTGCAGGCTCCAGCCCCGCCGGGCGCAATGCCCACCGGTCCGGGGGCGCCGACACAAAGCTTTCCGCTTCATTATGCACCAACCTTCCCTGCCTATCCGGCGTATCCCGGGTTGCAGCCGATTCCGCAGGAATACCAGCCTATTTACCAAAGTTATCTGAATCCCATGGGACAGCCTGTGCCGCCAAATTATACAGCGCCTTTGGCTGCCAATCCGATGATGCCGTCTTATGGCTATCCGCCGCCGACGGCGCCGGCAGTGGATACACCGTCCCACGAAGGCTTGAGGGCCGAAATGGCAGCGGCTCAAAATAATATTCTGAAACAGCCGGTCAACGTACAGAGCGTTCAGTTCCCGAATTTCCCCCCGCAAAGCGGTCAGGGGACTGGCCCCATCACTGGAGGCAATATGGACTTGATTATGAACGTCCCGTTGAGTGTGACCGTAGAAATTGGGAAAACCAAGAAAAAAATCAGGGACATTATGGAGTTTTGCCAGGGAACCGTGATCGAGCTGGAGAAGCAGGCCGGCGCCCCGGTGGATATCGTCGTCAACGGCCAGCTATTTGCCCGGGGGGATGTTGTTGTGATCGATGACAATTTCGGAGTGCGGGTGACGGAGATCATCGGAACCAGCGATCTTCTGAACTCCGTCAGCAATCCAAAAGGTTGAAGCAGATTAAATCGAAGAGCAGAGGAGAAGAGATCATGGACAAAAAAATCTTGATCGTGGACGATGCGGCATTTATGCGAATGATGATCAAAGACAGTTTATCGAAAAATGGCTACACCAATCTCGTGGAAGCATCCGATGGTCAGATCGCTTGCGAAACCTACCAGACTGAACGGCCTGAGCTGACCATTATGGACATAACCATGCCGAATATGGATGGCATCAAGGCTTTGCAGGCCATCAAGGCGTTCGATGGGAATGCTAAAGTGGTGATGTGCTCTGCCATGGGACAGGAATCCATGGTGGTGGACGCGATACGGTTTGGCGCACTGGATTTCATTGTTAAACCGTTCAAACCGGACAGGATCCTTCAGACCGTCCGAAAGATTCTTGGGTAACCACGCGTCTGAATGACTGCAGATATCATATGGGGGGAAGCAGAATTGGGAGATTTGAAAAGCTTTTTTTCAGTGCTATTTTCATTGATCATGTTGATCGCGGTCTTATTTGCAGCCTATTATACGACCCGTTGGATTGCAAGCAAGACCTCCGGCAGCCGTGGTTCAAGGAACATCAAAATCCTGGACCGTTTGTTTCTTGCCCAGGATAAAACCCTCGTGATCCTCGATGTGGCCGGCCAGTGCATGCTTCTGGGGATCACCCATCAGTCGATCCGGAAAATCTGCGATCTGGATGCCGCCTGTCTGCAGGCGGCGGAAGGCTCGGAACCCTTCTCCCTGGTCTTTTTGGAAGCATTGAAAGATAAAACCGGGACTCGTCCCTTTGGTAAAAAGGATTGCGGAGAAGGCGGCTCCTCATGCTGAACGCAGGGATCGTGTCCGCACCGGCAAAGAAAGTCTTAGGGCTGATTTTACTGACCCTGCTGCTGGTCCTGATTCAAAGCGCGGTGTTCAGCCAGCCTGTCTGTGCTGCCCCCGCCGTATCGATCGACTTTGATGCCGGAGAAAGCAGCGCGGGAAGCATGGGCGTTCTGGACATCCTGTTCATGATGGTCATCATTAGCCTCGGGCCTACCATCCTTCTGATGATGACCAGCTTTACCCGGATCGTGATCGTTCTGTCCTTTTTGAGGAATGCTCTGGGAACCCAGCAATCGCCGCCAAACCAAATCATCATCGGCCTGGCCTTATTTTTATCTTTGTTCATCATGTCTCCCGTAATTGGAGACATCAAAGAGACCGCTTATGCCCCGTATCATAGCGGGCAGATCACCCAGGAAGAAGCCCTGGACCGCGCGGTTCAGCCCTTGAAAACCTTTATGCTGCAGCAAACCAACAAAAAGGATCTGCAATTATTCATATCGATATCCGCCCCCTCGGACGCCGGGCAGACCTCGCTATCCAACGGCCAGCTGCAAACCCTTGGACTCGAAGTCATCGTACCGGCTTTTATAACCAGCGAGCTTAAGCGGGCATTCACCATGGGTTTTCTTCTCTTCATACCGTTTCTGATCATTGACATGGTGGTTTCAAGCACCTTGATGTCCATGGGGATGGTGATGCTGCCGCCGGCGACGATCGCACTCCCGTTTAAAATCCTGATTTTTGTCCTGGTGGATGGCTGGGGATTGCTTATGGGGACGTTGGCGAGAAGCTTCAATTAGGAAAAGGGAGGGGTGGAATCAGTGACCGAAGGACAGATCATGGATGTGCTAAGGGAAGCCATGCTGGTGGCTTTTAAGTTGGCCGGACCGTTGCTGATCGTCAGCATCGTGGTGGGACTGATTGTTTCTGTATTTCAGGCAGCGACCCAGATTCACGAACAAACCTTGACCTTTGTTCCAAAAATCGTATGCATTGCATTGCTGCTTTTGATTCTGGGCTCATGGATGATCGGGACGCTGGGGGAGTTTATCCGGGGTCTGTTTATGATCATGGAGAATTTGTGAGGTTGACCTGTGGAGATCGAATTTTCGCAGCTGAATTTGCTCCTTTTGATTTTTGTCCGAATGAGCGCGATGATCCTGCTGAATCCTTTGTTTTCAAAACGACATGTGCCCGCTCAGGTAAAAATCGGACTTGCCCTAATTTTATCCCTGCTGATGTCATCCGTGACGGATGCAGCTTCGGTAACGTATGACTCCGGTTCGGACATTGTGTTTGCCATGGTCCGGGAGGTTTTCGTCGGATACGTCTGCGGATTCGTCTTTCAAATTTATTATTATCTGCTGTTTTTTGCCGGTGATTTGATGGATCTGCAATTTGGCTTGTCGATGGCGAAGGTCTTCGATCCATCCACCAGCATCCAGATGTCGGTCAGCAGCAATCTTTTAAGCCTTCTGATGGTCTTATATATCTTTGCCACCGACAGTCACCTTCTGATGATCAAAATCTTCGCCACCTCCTTTCAGATCATTCCGGTCGGTGCCGCATCCTTGTCTTTGGGTATTTCCGGCTTTGTACTTGATCTGATGATCGATGGATTTGTGCTGGCCTTGAAGCTTGCTCTGCCATTCATCGCCGCTGAATTTACGATAGACGCTTCCATGGGGATTTTGATGAAGATCATACCTCAGATCCATGTCTTTGTGATCAACATCCAGATGAAGCTTCTTCTGGGGATCCTCTTGCTGCTCCTTTTTGCGCACCCGATCAGCGGTTTCATCGATCACTACATGGCAGACATGTTCCTCAGTATGGAAAAGGCCTTGTATCAGCTGGCAGTGTAGTCATATCCTTTCAAGGAGGGGATTGGTCTGGCGGGGGAAAAAACAGAAAAAGCAACCCCAAAGCGAAAGGAAGAGGAACGAAAGAAAGGCAATATATTTCAGAGCAAAGAAGTTGTGATTGTTTTTTCCTTGATCATCCTGTTCTATGCATTGAAATTCTGGCTGCCCTCTATGCTTCGGATCCTTGAAGACAGCGTCCATCATTTTGTAAATCAAATGGAGCATATGCCTCAGATATCCGCAGAGGAGACCCGAGCGCTTTACATCAACGGGCTGCTGACTTTTTTGAAAGCGACCATGCCGCTGCTGCTGGTCAGCGTCATGGTTTCCATGGTTTTTACCTTTGCCCAAACCCGGTTCTTGTTTTCAGGCAGCGTCATGGAATTCAAGCTCAGCCGGCTGAACCCTATGGAAGGCTTCAAAAAAATGCTCTCCCTGCGTGGTTTGATGGAGCTTGTTAAGTCTGTTGTCAAGATTACGATCCTAGGTTATATCATCTTCAGGATTTTACTTAAGAAAATCGCACTGCTCCCAAGAATGATGGATATGCCGATCCGCCAATCCGCCGATTATCTGGGCGATACGATCATGTCCATCGCAGTCACAGCGGGCACGGTTTTTCTGGCGGTGGCGGCTTTCGATTATTTCTATCAATGGTGGGATTATGAAAAGCAGCTGAGAATGAGCAAGCAGGAACTCAAGGAAGAATATAAGCAGATGGAAGGCGATCCTCAGATCAAAGGAAAGATCAGGGAACTGCAGCGCCGCCAGGCGATGAGCCGAATGATGCAGAATGTTCCCAAGGCGGACGTTGTGATTCGAAACCCGACGCATTATGCTGTAGCCATCGCCTATAATTCCGGAAAAAACAAAGCTCCGGTGGTCTTGGCTAAAGGCGCGGATTTTCTGGCAAAACGGATCATCGAAACGGCTCAATCCTATGAGATCACCATCATGGAGAACAAGCCCCTGGCGCGAGGATTATACGAGACCGTAGAAATTGACCGTGAGATCCCTGAAGCATTCTACAAGCCCGTGGCAGAGGTCCTGGCCTTTGTTTACAATCTGAAAAAGAAGGAAGGACGATAAAGTGAAAATATTTAACAACATGATTTCCATCTTTGTCGTTCTGATCATTTTTCTGATTATAATTCCCTTGCACTCGTTCCTTCTTGACCTATGCTTTATTTTGAATCTTTCCATATCTTTCGTGATCCTTCTGACCAGCATGCAAATCAAGGAATCCCTTGAATTCTCAATATTTCCCTCTCTGCTGCTGATCACCACACTATTCAGGCTGGCGCTGAACATCTCTTCCACGCGTCTCATCTTACTGGAAAATGGTTACGCGGGGCAGGTGATCAAGACCTTTGGGGAATTTGTCATGCGAGGCAACCTGGTGGTGGGGCTGATCATCTTCCTGATCATCGTGGTGGTACAATTCGTTGTGATCACCAAGGGTGCAGAGCGGGTAGCTGAAGTTTCCGCCCGCTTTACCCTGGATGCGATGCCGGGCAAACAGATGGCCATCGATGCGGATCTTAATTCCGGGCTGATCGATGAGCAGCAGGCGCGCCAACGGCGTTCCAAAATCCAAAGAGAAGCCGACTTTTTCGGATCCATGGATGGTGCTTCGAAGTTTGTCAAAGGGGAAGCAATCGTATCGATTCTTATCGTTTTTATCAACGTCATCGGCGGCATCATCATGGGTTTTTTAAACCATGTGGGCACCTTCGGTGAAATCATAACGATCTATTCCACGGCATCGGTGGGAGATGGGCTGCTCTCGCAGATGCCGGCGCTGCTGATCTCCGTTTCAACCGGCATGATCGTGACCCGGTCCGCGTCAGAATCCAATATCAATACCGATGTTGCAAGACAATTCTTGTCCCAGCCGAAAGTGCTCATTCTGGCCGGCGGCACCATCGGTACTTTGCTCCTCATCCCCGGCTTTCCCAAAGTCCAGATTTTCACGGTGGCCGCAGGACTCATCCTTCTTGGATCCATTCTCCAAAGTCGGCTCCAGGCAGCCCTGTCGGTTCAGGATGCCCTGTCGGATGTTAAAGAAGAAATCGCCAGTGAAGCCGTTTATTATAAAAATATCGAACATGTTTATGATTTGCTGAACATCGAGCCCATTGAAATGGAATTCGGATACAGCCTCATCCCCTTGGTGGATGAAAGCAGCGGCGGAAGTTTTATTGACCGAGTGGTCATGTTTCGCAAGCAATTTGCCATGGAAATGGGCATGGTGGTGCCCTCTGTCCGCTTAAAAGACAGCGGACAGCTGAATCCGAATCAATATTCGATTCGGTTCAAAGGGGAAGAGGTGGCTCAAGGCGATGTTCTGGTGGACCACTACCTGGCCCTGGCGCCCAACGAAATCGTGGAAGGGGTGGAGGGCATCGACACCATTGAGCCGGCCTTTGGAATCCCCGCCAAATGGATCAGCGAGGACAAAAAGATCAAGGCTGAGATGTCCGGTTATACGCTGATCGACCCGACCTCGGTGATCATCACCCATCTGTCTGAAGTGATCCGGCATCATGCCTATGAACTTCTCAACCGACAAGAGGTCAACAGCATCTTGGACAACCTGAAAAAAAGCAACTCCGCCTTGGTCAGTGACATGATTCCGGGGATCCTATCCATCAGCGAATTGCAAAAGGTGCTTGCCAACCTTCTAAGAGAAAATATTCCAATAAGGGACATCCAAACCATCTTGGAAACCCTCGGAGATTACGGCACCACGGTGAAGGACACGGACATGCTGACCGAATATGTCCGACAGTCCTTGAAGCGCACCATAACCCGACGTTTTTCGGAAGCCGGACAGCTCAAAGTGATCAGCCTGGATGCCTATATCGAAAACCAGATCATGGGCGCTGTGAAAAAATCCGACAACGGTTATTATCTTGCGCTGGAGCCCCAGCTGATCCAGGATATTATGACCGCAACCACTACGGAGATCAATAAGGTCAAGGACTTGGTACAAAACACCATCGTGCTGACCTCGCCAATCGTCCGGATGTATTTCAAGAAGCTGGCGGATCAGTTTTATCCGAATGTGGTTGTTCTGTCATTCAATGAAATTGATTCTCAGATTCAAATCCAGGCATTAGGCAATATTTCCTTGCAGGCATAGGAAAGGAGATTGTGGGATTGGAAACGATGTTGACCAGCGAAACCAAAAGCACGGGCGTGGCCCAAGACAAGGCTGGGAAAAACGGCGCATTGTGGAATCAGTACGTTCAGAACCGCGACTTGGAGACCCGCAATCAATTGGTGCTTCAGTACAGCTATATCGCAAAAACTGTTGCTTTGCAGATGCGCGGGATCTCTTCAAACTACGCCCAGCTGGAGGATATCGTCAATCAAGGGATCATCACGATCATTGACTGCATCGAGAAGTATGATCCCGCAAAAGAGGTCAAATTTGAGTCCTATGCTTTCATGAGAGTCCGCGGCGCCATCATCGATTTTATCCGAAAGCAGGATTGGCTGCCCCGGCGCGTCCGCAAGACGGCCAAGGACATATCGGCTGCTTATGAGAAGCTTTCCGGCGAACTGATGCGGGAGCCGACCACCGGTGAGCTTGCAGCCCGTTTGAATTTGTCGCCGGACGCTTTGCATAAGCACTACAGCGAGATGACCCGGTCGGTCATGCTTTCTTTTGAATCCCTATTGGATCATACGATCAGCAATATTTTTTCGGCAGAGAAAAGCTGTGATATGCATGACCTTCCGGAAAGCGGGATATTTCAGGAAGAAATGAAAACCGTTCTTGCAGACGCCATCGATTCCCTGACAGACCGGGAACGCATGGTCATTACATTGTATTATTATGAAAATCTTAAGCTCAGTGAGATTTCCAAGGTTTTGGAAGTCAGTGAATCCAGAGTGTGCCAAATCCATTCCAAAGCGGTCATGAAGCTGAAAACAAAAATTGGAACCTATATGAAAGGGTGATCCTCCATGCTATCCGGATTCTATACCGCTGCCTCAGGCATGCTGACCCAGCAACGCACATTGAATGTTTTGGCAAACAATATCGCCAATGTAAAAACCCCGGGATTTAAGTCAGACCGGGTGGTGACGACCACGTTCGAACAGGAGCTGGTGAGCCGGCAGGAAAGCGGTCGAAAAGAAAAAATCGGCAGCGGCTCACCGGTCTTGATTGTCAAGGATGTTGAAACCGATACGGAAGGCAGTACCTATCAGCAAACCGCATCGCCCTTGGATATGGCCGTCCGGGGAGAAGGCTATTTCACGATCCTTGGCAGCGATGGAAGGACGTATCTTTCGAGGAACGGACATTTTTCTATGGATGCCGAGGGGGGACTGATCCTTGAAGGGGTCGGCAAGGTTTTAGGGAAAACCGGGCCGATCCAAGTCAAGTCCTCCGATTTCACGATTGCCGAAGACGGAACGATCCATGATGGAAGCGGCAAGTCAGGAGGTTGTCTGCGGATTTCCAGACCGGCTGAATCTGCTGTGATGAAAAAGTATGAAAATGGACTATATCAGGTCGCGGAGGAAGGCCGACTTGAAACCCTGGACAAGCCGCACATCCTCCACAAAGCCCTGGAGCAGTCCAACATCGATCTGAACCGCGAATATACCCGTGTGATGGAGACACAACGCAATTTCCAGGCCTGCAGCACGGTTTTGAAGGGGCTGGATCAAATCAATCAGAAAACCGTGTCCGAGATCGGCAAGCTCGTATAAGGAGGGCTGAAAATGAACGCAGGCTTTTACTCCGGTGTATCCGGCATGATTGCTTTTCAAAAGGAAATGGACGTGACGGCCAACAACATTGCCAACGTCAATACAACAGGGTTTAAGCCCATGAATGTTTCTTTCGGGGATCTTTTGTACACTGAAATGGATACCCATGCATCCGAGAGCGTCATGACCGGTCATGGCGTGATGGCATCGGGCAATCGATGGTCGATGACAGCCGGTTTGTATGAACAAACCGGTCAATCCCTGGACTTTGCAATCCACGGCGACGGTTTTTTCGCCATTGAACAAGGCGATGGCGAAAAGGTCTACACACGAAACGGAGCCTTTAAAATCGGGGTCGATAAAAATAAATCCTATCTGACCACGGCTGAGGGAAATTTTGTGCTGAACGCATCCGGCAAAAAAATCGAGCTTAAAGCCCATGAAGAAAGCAATCTTCCAGATTTGTCAGCCCTGAAGGATAATATTGGGATCTATACGTTCTCCAATCCTTATGGGCTTACCGCCACAGACCATGGCTGCTTTCAGGAAACCGAGCTTTCCGGGAAAGCGGAAGCGATGAGATCCGGAAAATCCAAGAAGGGTTCGGAGCAGCCGCTGCTTCTCATGCAAGGCACACTGGAAAACTCCGCGGTGGACCTGACGGAGGAAATGGTCCGTGTGATCCAGTCCCAACGAGCCTTTCAGTTGAATGCAAAAATCGTTCAGGTTTCTGACCAGATCGAGGATATCATCAACAGCCTGAGGTAATGGGATTTTGATTGAAAATGAGGGATGGGAATGGTCTTAAATACCTATAGCGACTTAAATGCGGTTCAGCTGGATGTACTGAAAGAACTGGGAAACATCGGGGCCGGCAATGCGGCGACGGCACTTTCAGCGATGCTGGATCACCCCATCGGATTGAGTGTGCCGGAAATCCGGCTTTTGAGCTATCAAGAGGTGACAGAAGCTCTGGGCGGCCCAGAAAATAGAATCGTTGGCATCCTGCTTTCCTTAGAAGGCGACATGTCCGGGATGATGATGTTTTTATTGCCCGAAGCTTTTGCCCATATGACGCTGAATACCCTCTTAGGGGTGTCTTTTTATGATTTTTCTTCCATCGATGAGATGGGCTATTCCGCGATGAAAGAGGTCGCCAATATTTTGGCGTCTTCCTATGTGAATGCCATCTCCCTGCTGACCGGAATGCGGATCCAGATCACCGTCCCGGATCTCTGCATTGACATGGCCGGCGCGATCCTCAGTGTACCGGCCATCCAATTTGCCAATGTCAGCGATAAGATCATTTTTATTGCGGATGAGTTTATTTGCGGTGAAGAACGGGCAGAAAGCCACATTCTCATGATCCCGGATGTGATTTCACTGGAAAAACTGATGACAAGGCTGGGGGTCGACCGATGAGCAGTACCGTGACCGTCGGGATTTCCGATTTAAATGCCGTACGTTCGCCGGATGTTTTGGTTACCTATGCCCTGGGATCCTGCGTCGGAATTTGCCTCTATGATCCGCTGAACCGTATCGGAGGCTTAGCCCATATCATGCTGCCTTCCAGCATCGATTCCGGAGTAAAAAGCGATGGATACAAGTTCGCGGATACAGGGATCACACTCCTGGTTAAAAAGATGGAACAGATGGGTGCGAAAACGCCGCTGCTGAAGGCCAAAATCGCAGGAGGCGCACAAATGTTCGCTTCCATCACCAACTCATCCATCGCCAACATCGGACAGAGGAATGTCGCCTCAGTGAAAAATATGCTGAACCGGCTGAACATCCCGATTATTGCAGAGGATACAGGGGATCATTATGGACGGACCCTTTATTTCTATACAGAAGACGGAACCATGAAGATCAAATCCGTCAGTCGGGGAGAATGGCTCTGGTAAACATGACAAAGGGGGTTTGATATGAGTTTCAAAGGGGAAGGAAACGTCGAGACCGGTCTCACAGGATCGAACGCAACGGCCATGAGAGAAAAGCTGCGCAGCAAATTTCTGAACAGCCAAGAATCTTGCCAGAAACCATCGGTTCCGGAGGAAAGTCTCCATGATGCCGCCGCAGCCGCGGAATCGTCGGATGCTTTACAGGCGGAGCCTTTGGATGCCACCGTCGAAGTCTATGTCGATCGGGACCGCCTGAAGGCTTATGTCCGTGTGCTTCCTCCTAAACATGGGGGGGCCGAAATCAACCGCGGCATGCTGGACCAGGCATTGTCTTCTGAAAATATCATCTATGGAATCGAGGCCCAAAGCCTTGAGGCCATTGCAATCCAGAAGCGATATATGGAGAAAACGGCCGTTGCCGTCGGAAAACCCCCGGAGGCCGGGGAGGACGGTGAGGTCATTGATTGCTTCGAGCGGCAGAAAGAACTCAAATTCAAGGAATTGCACAATGGTCTGATTGATTTTAAAACCTTGAATCTGATCACCGCGGTGGAAGCAGGCACTGTGATTTGCCAGATTCGCCCGCCGGGGCCCGGTCGGCCGGGAAAAGATGTTTTTGGCGAAGCCATCGCTCCGCCGCAAGGAAAGGCTGCGTTCATTCCCCAGGGATACAACACCATTCTTTCATCGGACGGCCTTCAGCTGCTGGCTTCCGAGACTGGGAATCTCGTATTCAAGAACAATAAGTTTGCCATCGACCGTATTTTTGAAGTCCGGGGAAACGTAGACAATTCCATTGGCAACATAGACTTTCCCGGAGATGTGCAAATTCTTGGAGATGTCTTTGAGGGGTTTAGCATCAAGGCCAAAGGCAATGTGACGGTTTATGGCAGGGTGGAAGGGGCGTCCATTTTTTCTGAAGGCAGCATCCTTCTGCAGAGCGGTATGAACGGCATGAACAAAGGGGAATTGGTCGCCCAGGGAAATCTCGCCAGCAATTATCTTGAAAACTGCACCATAAGGATCCAAGGAGATATCCAAGCGGATTCCATTGTGAATTCCAACGTGTCATGCAATGGCAGTTTGTTGGTTACAGGAAAACGCGGAGCGATTCTCGGCGGCAGCTGTTCGGTGCATCAATCGATTGAAGCCAAATCCATCGGAGGACGGACCAATTTATTGACCACCATCGTGCTGGGCGCAACAACGGAATTGATTTCCGAAAGGCTCAAGGTTGCTGAAGAAATTGAAGCGCTGGAAAACAGTCTGGAGTATCTGGCGAAATCCCTTAAGTACCTGGAGACCAAACTGCGAAGCACCCAGCTGACCCCTGAGCGGCAAAAAATATATGATGCCATGAAGAGAGAAAAACCGATTAATCTTTTGAAGCAGGGGAGACTAAGAAGGCGTTTGGAGGAAATCAATCTTCAGATTGATGATGTGTCCTCCAGCCGTCTGAAATGCGGCGAAATCTTTCCCCACACCAGGATCACCATCGGCAATGCCACCATGACGACCCATACCTTGCTGAAACAATGCATGATGTATTATTCCGAAGGAGAAATCAAGACGATCTATGATTGACCACGGTTGTGACGTGCGGCTGAATTTCGCCAAATAGAAAGGGGCCCTGCTGAAACGCGTTAAGTTTCAACACGGCCCCGGTTTTTCTGGATTGCCGCTTTATCTTCCATACTGGTTGAGATGACGGATGATTTCATCGCTGATTCGGGACAACGGCAGCTGTTTGATCACCGCACCGATGTTCCAGGCGACCATGGGCATTCCATAGACCACTGAAGAATCTTTGTCCTGCCCGATGGTGAAAGATCCTTTTTGCCGCATTTTCAGCAATCCTTTGGCGCCGTCTGCCCCCATGCCCGTCAGAAGAATGCCGATGGCTTTGGATCCCGCGGTTTCCGCTACGGTATCAAATAAAACATCGACGGAGGGGCAGTGGCCGCTGACCTTTGCACCGGGCTCGCTCTTTATATAATACCCTTCACGATCTTTCGCCAGCCGCATATGATATTCACCGGCCGCGAGGATGGCCTGGCCTTGGACGACACGGTCCAGATGCTGAGCTTCCTTGACCCTCATTTTGCAGATCTTGTCTAAGCGCTGCGCATACATTTTGGTGAACACGGGCGGCATATGCTGGACGATCACAATCCCTGGACTGGTTGCCGGAAGATTTTTAATGACTTCAAGAATCGCCTCGGTTCCGCCGGTGGATGCTCCTATGGCACAGACCATATCATTGGAAGCGTTGACCAGCCGGGAAACCGGCAACGTCGCGGAGATGCAGTTGCGTCGGATCTTTGCCGTGGAGGCAATTTTTATTTTTACAAGAAGCTCATTGATAAACAGGTTGAGATCTGAAGAATTTCGGATCAACGGTTTCTTCACAAAATCCACCGCGCCGGCATTCAGAGCATCCAAGGCGTTGATTGGCAGCGCGCTGACCACGACCACAGGCAACGGATGCTCCGGAATCAGTTTCTTAAGAAAATCGATCCCATTCATTTTTGGCATTTCAACATCCAAAGTCACCACATCAGGATTCAATGCGCGAATTTTTTCCAGCGCATCATAGGAGTCGATGGCGCTGCCGACGATTTCAATATGGGCGTCGCTGCTCAAGGCTTTATTCAACACTTCACGGAACAGAATGGAGTCATCAACGATCAGGACACGGATTTTTTTGATTTCCCGCATAGCTTCAAACGCCTTTCTGATAGATTGCCGGTTTGACGTAATGATATTGGGTCGCCGTTCGATTCAACACCTCAGAATGCCCGATGAAAAGAAAACCGCCTTTGGCTGTCCAATGATGGAATTTGCTCACCAGTCTTTCCTTGGTGTCTTCGTCGAAATAGATCATCACGTTCCGGCAAAAGATCAAGTCAAAATTTTTCTTGAAAACAAAGGGATCCATCAGGTTGAAGGGTTTGAAAACCACTTCATTTCTGAGCTGGCTGCTGATCTGAAACGTACCATCCTTCAGGTCGACAAAATGTTTTTTTCGCCACTTGTCCGGAATCATCTCGAGACTGTCCGCGGGATAAACCGCCCGTTTCCCTTTTTCAAGGACGCTCATAGAAATATCGGTTGCCAGAATCGTCGTGTCCCATAAATGCTTTTTGGAGCCGAAATATTCATCCATGGCCATCGCTATGGTATAAGGCTCCTGGCCGGAGGAGCAGCCTGCGCTCCAGATTCTCAAATCGCGATCGGGATGGTTTTTTTCGAAGTAGGGCAGCACTTTATGGAGTAAAAATTCGAAATGCTCATTTTCCCGCATAAAAAAGGTATGATTGGTGGTGATCCTGTTTAATAACTGCGTAATTTCAGAGCCGCTCTGATCGTTTTTCAGGAGTGAAAGGTACTGATCAAAACTCGAGAGGTTCTTTTCCCGCAGGGTGTTTGAAAGACGCCCTTCAATGAGGATCCTTTTTTTGGCTAAATTGATTCCAAAGCGGGAATGGACCATGGCGGCGAATTCACTGAATTCCTTGTCAGTCAGTTTAATCATGACGCGTCATTCCTTTCAAAGATTCACCGGCAGGGCTCATGATCCTGGGAAGGCAGATCTTCATAAAACAAACGTCGGCAATCTATATTCAAAATCAGATCCGAACCAAGTTTTCCGATGGATTCAAGGAAGGTGCTGGATTTTTTATCATTGAATTCAGGCAATGATCTTAGCATCGTATCCTCTGCGGCGGTGACTTCATAGACCTGATCCGCGATCAGGCCGATGTTCATATCGTCAAGATGGACAACGATGATGCAGGTCATATCATCATATTCTTTTTCGGGCAGACCAAATCGCAGGCGAACATCGATGACGGGAACGATCTTGCCTCTCAGGTTGATGATCCCTTTGGTATACGCAGGGAGGTTGGGAATCCGTGTGATTTCCTGGATGCTGATGATTTCTATCACCATGGAAAGACCGATCCCGTATATCACATCGTTGATATAAAAAGTAAGAAAACGCCCCGCAAGATCATCATAGGCAGGTTCTTGGACATGATAAATATCTGACATAATCAACGGACCCCCTTAAAATTTGTTCAGTAAATTATTGGCGTCCAGGATCAGACTGATGCTGCCGTCTCCAAGAATCGTGCAGCCGGCCAGGCCATTTTCTTTGACGTCGTACTTATTGAGGAAGACCGGGAAAGGTTTAACCACGACCTGCTGCTCACCAATCAATTCATCCGCAAAGAGGCAAGCCGCCTTCAGGTCGTTCTCGACGAGGACCATGATCCCTTCGGAAAGCACCGTCTTGGCCCCTGGGATATCATAAATGTGATGGAGCCGGATGATGGGATAGCATTCGCCCCGAACCATGATCATCTCGTGGCCATGGGTATCCTGAATCAATCGATTGTCCGCCGAGACCTTGAAAGACTCCTTGATCGATGTGATCGGCAGGGTAAACACCGTATCGCCGGATTGGATCTCCATGCCGTCCACGATGGCCAGGGTAAGAGGGATCTTAATGATGAATTCGGTTCCCGCATTGGGCTTGCTCTCCACCTGCACGGAGCCGCCGACTTTTTCGAGGTTCTTTTTGACCACATCCATCCCGACCCCACGGCCTGAAAACTCTGTGACTTCGTCATTGGTGGAAAAACCGGGCAGCATGATCAAAGCGTGGATCTCCTTGAGGCTGTATTCGCTTTCCGGCTTGGTTAGAAGCCCTTTGGCACGCGCTTTTTTCAGGATCTGCTCCGTATTCAGTCCACGTCCGTCATCGGATAGGGTGATGACGATTTCTCCGCCGATGTTTTGGGCGGACATGGTGATTTTCCCAATTTCCGGTTTAAGCAGCCGGCGCCGTTCCTCCGGGCTTTCGATGGCATGGTCCATGGCGTTGCGTATCATATGCATAAAGGGATCGGCAATCACATCCGTGATGGATTTATCCACCTCGGTTTCACCGCCGAAGGTTGCAAAAGAGACTTCTTTATTGAGTTTTTTGCTCATATCCCGAACGATACGATTCATTTTCTGAAACACGCCTGCAAGGGGAACCATGCGGATCGACATGACGATATCCTGAAGCTCATCCGTCAGCTTCCTGAGCTGACGGGTCGATTTATAGAAATGATCGAGCTTAAGACCTTTCAATTCAGGGTTGCTGGCAACCATGGACTCAGCGATGACGATTTCACCGACCACATCCATCAGCTGATCCAGTTTTTGCTGATTCACACTAATGAGGCTTTGTTTTCCTGATTTCCCTGTGGCCGCAACAGTCCGATGGAGAAGGCTTTCATCTGTTTTGGGGGTCTGATCATTCTCCTCGCTTGAAGCCGGACGTTCCTGCGCACCTTCAGCAGCCAGATCCGACGGTTCATCCAGAAGCTCATAGGATTTGATGTTGATGGCATTTTCGATGACCGCCAGCAGATCGCGGATGGGATTTTCGGTGGTTAGACGGATCAAAAAGCCATTTTTGATGATATCCGACGAGAGAGCGGAATCCTGCTCAGGATGAGAGGGAATAGAATCCAGAGACTCGCATAGATCTTTTAATTGAGAAAGCAGCATGAAAGCCCGGATATTTTCCATCTGGCAGTCGTCTTCAAAGAATACGATGATGGAATAGGGCTTGGGGCCCCTTGTGCTTTGGTCGCCTTTGAAGGGTGAATCCGCGGTGATTGCAGAGACTTGGCTAGAGGAAAGGCAGGCCGTGAAGGCACCCGTTGCCGGTATACCGCCTTTGAGCCTGGACACTTCCGCAGCGATGCAGGCCGACAAGCTTGTATGGTCCGCAGAGACATTCTTGCCGGCAGTAATGGCTTCAATGCCCCTTTTAAAATAATCGGATGCCTGGAAGATCAGATCGAAGACGGCGTTACTGCCGGCGGCCATGTGGCCGGGCTTCTCCCGGATCAAAAAAAACATATCCTCCACATGGTGGGCAAGACCGGACATTTCCTCAATGCCCATCATGGCGGAGGAGCCCTTGATCGTATGCATGATCCGGAAGATTTCATCCACATCGTCCGGCCCGAACCTTCCGGACTTTTCGGAGGCAATTAGGATTTGGTCAAGCTGTTCCAGCAGCGTGGTGGTTTCAAAGATAAACATTTCCAGCATGGGTTCCATACTCGTATCGATTGGACACATATTCTATCACCTGCTATGCTTATTTTCCAGAATTCGATCTTCATGATTAGAATCGGCACAAAGAAAAGAATATTAAACATTTTTCTAAATTTCCGGCAAAATTATACGATATATAGGATTAGAATCGCAGACGTCGGATGAAAGGAGCATTGCATGGCGGACCTGTTGAAAATCACAACCCCGCTGATCCATAAACAAGCGGTCCCGTCTGCAGCGTCATCGACGGACCCGACGGTTCCCTTTCATCTATCGGATGTGGCCCCGATCACCAAGCCTCAGGGGAAGAACGGCGCGATGGGCCAAAGCACAGGCACACTTGTTCAAGAGGAGCCGGCTTCCATTCTGACCACTTTGCTGAAAGATCCTGGAGTGACTGTAAGCTTTCTGCGCAACTTCGCCATGCTCCAGGAAATGATCTCGCTGTTGCCGGCCAATAACCATGCCGTGACCCATGAAATCCGACAGCTTTATGAACAACTGCTGATCCGTCCTGACCGGATCGTTCCGGAGCTCATTCTCCAGGAAAAAGCCTCGACCCGCTTCAAAGGCGATTTGTTTGACTTTCTGAGAGAACTGGCAGGATCTCAAGCAACCCCGGACATACGAGCCGGTGTCGCCAACCTGCTCAAAGCATTGAACGGCGCCCTTGGCAAAAAGAAAATTCTGGATTCGGTGGCCAACAATCTGCAGTCGTTGTCCCGGAACCTGAGCGCCAGCCCGATCTTGGCCAAACAGATCGATCATCTCGCAGCCCGGTTCCGGCAGGACGATGCATCCGCGAATTTCACGGAGCTGAAGCAAAAAACGCTTCAGCTGATGCACGATGTTGAAAGCAGCATCCTCTATACGCCGGCCATGGCCAAAGCCATCCCGCTCATCATATATAACCTTTCGCGTTTCCAGGATAATCCCGATTGTCTGCACGAGGCCCTTCAAGCGCTTCTGGCCTTGCTGAAGGATCATGACAGCAAAGCAGCGCTGCTGTCCCGGATGAAAACATTCCAGATTCAAGAGGATAATTTTCGTCGATTGGATCAAGATTCCAAGGTCATGAAGGCTTTGACCGAGCTCATCGGCACCCCGGCAGAGGAAGAGGCTTCCGTCCTCTTAAATTCAGAGAAAATCGACAGCATTATCAAAAGCTTGCTTTCATCACCCTGTAATTACACGCCGCTCCTTCATTTTGTTATTCCAGTCCAGGCACAGGGACTGAAAGCCTTTGCGGAGCTTTGGATCGACCCTCAGGATGACCGCAAAACCAGTTCTGCTGACCATGATTTTCGCAGCAGGCCCATGCATGTGCTGATCGTCTTTGATATTGAGGAGATCGGCCAGTTCGAAGCTGAATTGCATCTTGCCGGAGAAACCGTCGATTTGACGCTTCTCTGCCCGCCGGACCATGTGCAAGCCTTTGCAACCGGTTATGACAATATCCGCAGCGCCTTAGCAGCTTCCAACTATCAGCCGGGCGAAATCCGCATCGGCCGGCTCGAGCGGATCCGATCCCTGATGGAAGTCTTTCAATCGCTTGTTTACAAAAGGACGGGTGTCAATGTCAAAATCTAAAAAAAGTCTGGCGGCCGCATTGTCTTATCACACCAAAGAGGACACCGCACCGGTGGTGATCGCATCGGGTTATGGATTGGTGGCCGAACGGATCATCGACATCGCCGAGAACAAAGGGATCCCGGTTTATCGTGATGAGAGTGCCGCCTCCCTGCTGTGCATGCTGGAGATCGGCAACAGCATCCCGCCGGAACTCTATGAAGTTGTGGCGGCGGTCTATGGACAGCTTCTCCAGGTTTCCCGGGAGATCTTGAGTCAAAAGAACCCGGCAAAACGTTACGTCACGCAAACCGACAGGCCCAAGGAACCGTCCTGAATCCAGGACTATGCCTGAACGAATCAATGAGACCCGGTCAAGATTGGAGGACTGAAGGATGACTGAAACGAACGATGCAGGCTTGCCGATTTCAAAACGATACGAGGGCTCCTTATGCGAATTAAAATCGCTGGCGAACGAGACCCTTGCCAGCGGCTGCATCTCTGAGATCACGGATCAGTACATCAAAATCAGCAATCCAAAAGACAGGATCAACATCTTACGATATAATACCCGGATCAAATTATGCGTTCACAATGTGCGATTGGGGATGAAGGTTCTGGTAGGGGCGGTGTATATTTCTACTGCGCAGTTCATGCTGGTGGCGGATGTGTCCACTTTGTCCGATTTTGAGAAGAGGGGGTTTTTTCGGATGCGGGTTTCGATGACCGGGAGGGTGATCTTCCCGGGCCGTGAACAGGACCCGAATGATCCCTGGAACGTTGATCTATGCGATATGAGTCTTGGCGGGCTGTTGCTTTGCAGCAAATGGCCTTTCGAAGTCGGTGATCGTTTCTTCATCGATTTCGATTTGCCCGCCGGGCCGATGCATTTGCTGTGTTGTGTGCGCCGTGTTATTCAAGAAACCGATGATGAAGCGGAAGACATGGAGGTGGCGGAAACCTGCCGGAAGACCGCCTTGAGCTATCGATGCGGCTGTCAGTTCATGAATTGCACGGATAAAGAGGAGGATCTGCTCTGGAAATATATTCTCCGTTTACAGAGAGAAGAAATTTTGAAGCAAAAAGGAAACCGACATCATGAATGAACATACGAAGGCTCAGACCGGCCAACACGCCGATGAATCGATTTTTGCATTGGATATCGGAACCCGCAGCGTCATCGGCATCGTCGGGCGCCCAAAGGGCGAGCTATTCCATATCATGGATTTCGAAATGATCCAGCATTCCTCTCGAGCGATGATGGATGGTCAAATTGAGGACATCGACCAGGTCGCAGGGGTTGTCGCGCAGGTTAAAAGCAAACTGGAAAGCAGAATCGGATCCGAATTGCGAGACGTTTGCGTCGCGGCGGCAGGGAGGACCTTAATCACCAAGAAAGCTTCCTTTGAAATTTCCTTGGAACCCAGGGAGACCATTGGACCTGAAAAAATCATCAGCCTTGAAACGGGTGCTGTGGAAACGGCTTATAAAGGGCTCTTGGAATCGGAAGGTGAATCCCAGGTTGATTTTTTCTGTGTAGGCTATTCGGTCACCCGTTACCATTTGGACGGATATCCCATCAAAACCTTGCTGAACCATCGCGGAAGAACAGCCTGGGTCGAGGTGATCGCCACCTTTCTTCCGGAGGAAGTGGTCAGCAGCCTTTATGCTGTGATGAACAAAGCAAAACTGCAGGTCGTCAGCCTGACGCTGGAACCTATCGCCGCAATGAACGCGGTCATTCCGAATGAAATCAGGCTTTTGAACCTTGCCTTAGTGGATATCGGCGCCGGAACCTCCGACATCGCCTTATGTGAAAACGGCAGCGTCTCGGCCTATACGATGGCGACCGTCGCCGGAGACGAGATCACCGAGTCGGTCGTCCGGCAATATTTAGTGGACTTTCAAACCGCGGAAGCCATGAAGCTTGCTTTGGACGACCCTAAGGCGCTGATCCGCTATCAGGATGTTCTGGGAAACGACTATGAAACGTCCTCAGCCGATATCCTGGAGAAAATCATGCCGGATATCCGGCATCTGGGTGACGTGATCTGCGGTGAGATCATGGAAGCCAATGGAAAGCCGCCGATGGCTGTTTTCCTGGCGGGCGGCGGCAGCCAGATTCCATTTCTCTGCGGCGTTCTTGCTGAACGCCTTTCTCTTGAACCATCCAAGGTAGCCATCGGCGGCAATAACTTTCTGAAACGAATCACCTGTGGCGAAGCGATCAATCTATCCGGACCTGAATTCGCAACGCCTCTGGGAATCGGGATCACAGCTGCTCAAAACCATGGACATAACGCTTTCATTGTGGAGGTGAATGACCGCAGAAAAGCCCTGTTCAAGAAAATCAACATGAACGTGCTTGATGTCTTGCTGATGTCCGGTTACAAACACCATCAGCTGATGGGGCGGATGGGTCAAGGCATCACCGTTCAAGTGAATGGACGAAGCAAAGTCATTCGGGGCGGCCATGCGCAGCCAGCCGTCATCTTTCTGAATGAAACGGCAGCAAGCCTGAATACCCCGGTTCATTCGGGCGATGCGCTGAAGATTCGCCCTGCCGTGGATGGTGTCGATGCGGTCTGCACCCTTGCTGATCTTCGTTTGAGTATGGGGCTGACGGATCCCGGGACGATCCTATATGTCAACCAAAAGGCGCAAAGAGACGATTACTTGATCCAGTCCGGCGATGAGATCCTGAGCTGCAAAGGATCTTTGACAGAACCCATCGCGGCGCATCCTTCAACACCGTCTGACATCAAGTCAACCACGAGCTTTTCTGTGGTGATCAATGGAAATCCCACTGAAATGATTTCCAAGAGTGACGGGACACCCTTCCTGTTTGTGGATTTATTGAATTATGTGGACATTGATCCATCCAATCCCCAAGGCAACATTGTTCTGCGGCTGAACGGTCATGAAGCTTCCTATATCGAACCGGTGGCAGCCGGGGATCGAATCGACATCTTCTGGGACAAAGCCCCAAAATCCTAAGGAAGAATACACCCGTGTCAAGAAAAACGCTGCAGCATCCTGATAGATGCTGCAGCGTTTTGTTTTCCTGGAACTTGGCTGGTCATACTGTGACGGGATCTTGAACCAAGGTCTCGAAATCCTGTTCACTCACGATTTTCCCAACATCGAGAAGCAACACAATTTTTTGATCTAATTTACCGATTCCCGTCAGATAAACGGCTTGTGGTTCCCGGGCACCCATTCGAGGCGGCACGGAAATCATACCGTCCTCAATGTCGGTCACTTCGTCCACAGCATCCACGATCAGTCCGGCAGCATGCTGCCGGATTTGGGTCACGATGATGCAGGTGCGTTCAGTATACGGGACCTCCGGCTTATGAAAACGGAGCCGGATATCAATGACCGGTATAATGGCACCGCGTAAATTGATGATTCCCTTGGCATACGAAGGAAAATCCGGAATGGTTGTGATTTGCTGAATGCCTACAATTTGCACCACATCGGCGATCGGCACGCCAAACAACTGGCTGTCGGTCCAGAAGGTCAGATATTTTCCTTGCATTTCAGCCGTGCTGAGATCCGGTCGTTCCGGACGGTTCAATTGATCCTCCATGCGGGTCATCCTTTCTATGAAACGAATCCTTTTTATCAGAACATGAAATCAATATTTATCAAAGCGTCTATCGGACACAAGCTCCGGCGCAGCCAGTTCTGCGGATGGAGGGCTGGAGAATTTCAGTCCCTGGGAGCCATCTGACGAACGGTCCGCCCGAAGCTGGACGCCATGCCGTTTGAGCTTAAAATGACCCACCAGATCCTTCAGAAGCTGTGCCTGGCCGGAAAGCTCTTCGCTGGCTGCGGCACTCTCCTCGGATGTGGCGGAATTGGTCTGGATCACAGCGGAGATTTGCTCGATGCCTTGATTGATTTGGGTTACGGCACTGGCTTGTTCATTGGACGCCGCGGAAATATGGGAGATCAGTACAGCGGTCTTCTGTGCGCCGTCCACAACATTCTGAAGAGAACGGCCGGTTTGATCCGCGATTTGGGTGCCCTTATCCACTGCCCGGATGGCGCTTTCGATCAAAACCGTGGTGTTTTTTGCAGCCTCGGCGCTCTTGCTTGCCAGATTGCGCACCTCATCCGCAACCACTGCAAAACCTTTTCCCGCAGCGCCAGCCCGAGCCGCCTCAACAGCCGCGTTCAGTGCAAGAATGTTGGTTTGGAAGGCAATGTCATCGATGGTCTTGATGATCTTGCCGATTTGAGAAGACGTATCCGAGATCTCACCCATCGCCTGGATCATCGATTGCATTTGTACATTGCTTTCTTGAACTTCCTTGCCGGATTGGGCAGCCAGCTGCTCTGCTTCCTGGGCGTTGAGGGCATTGCTTTTGATCTGCTGAGAGACTTCGGCAATGGTGGCGGATAGTTCTTCGATGGAACTGGCTTGTTCTGCAGCGCCTTGAGACAATGCCTGGGCGCCGCAAGCGACCTGGTCGGAACCGCCGGCCACCTGCTGAGCACTTTGTTCGATCTGGCTCATGGCTTCATTGAGAGAGACGATGATGCCCTTGGTGGATGTTTCCAGCGGGATAAAATCCCCTTTATACTGCCGAGTGACCGAGGTCGTCAGGTTGCCCTTTGCAATTTCACCCAAGTGGTAGGAAACATCTGAAATCGCGCTGTTCAATGCGTCGATCACCGCTTTCAGCGCGTTGAGAAGGACAGCGGTTTCATCCTTTGCTTTGGTGACCGGAACCTCCGTCTGCAGGTCACCGACGGACAGAAGGTTCAGCCGCTGGGCACATGCCTTGATGGGATCGGCAATCATGCTGGCAATTTTTATGGAAAGGATGCTGCCTAAAAGAATCAACACCGACGCCAGGATGATGATGATTGTTATTGCCTGGACGGTGCTGCTTGTATATGCCTTTTGGAGAACATTGACCCCGATGCTCCAGCCCTTGGAACCGGGAATCGGCGCGTAGGACAAGAATTTTTTGGCGCCTGCATAAGCGTAAGCTCCAAAGCCGTTTTGTCCCTCGACCATTTTCTTTTCCAGAGCGACCAGCGCTTTCATCTCAGGATCGTTGGCATTACTCACGATTCGGTTGGCGGCGGTTTGGACCAGCTTCCGGTCTTGATGGGCGATGGTGTTGCCTTCTTGATTAATTATATAAGCAGCCCCTGCATCGCCGGTATAGACCCGGTCTGTGATTTCCGAGAGCAGGAGCCCGTCAAAGCTCAGGACCACAACGCCAACGATCCGCGTACCTGCAACACCGCCAGACCAAAGAGGGGCAGCGACCTGGATCGTTAATTCGCCTGTTTTTTCATCAATGGCTGGATCTGCAACAAAAGCTTCACCTTTTATCGCAGCTTGAAAAAAATCTTTGCCGGCCACATTGAGCGATGGATGGGTATCTACAGCGCCGCCGGGACTGGCGGTATAGATGTCCTTTAATTGGTAAGTCTCTTTACGCTCACGATAGATTGCGTTTTTATCCACTTGGGGGGTTTCCGGGTTGGCAAGTCTTGCCATACAGCCCATGTCCATGGCGATGGTTTTATAGACCTTCATTTCCGCTTCGATTTGGCCGGCGGAAGCTGATGCCAGTTCCGCCAGGGTGGTTTCCAATGCGTCCAATGTGCTGCGATAACTCAGGAAGGCGCTGATCCCTCCGATCAGGATGGCAACGATGGCAATGGATGCCGCCATACTGATCAAAATCTTTGTTTTAATGCTTTTCACAATACCCACACTCCCTACGATGATGTTTTGTTGAACTTAAGCTGTGTTGTCTGCGATCGATCAGGATGTTGACCGCGTCTGTTTCAGTGACACCTCCTTGCCATGAAATGGGCCGATAAGTCTTTTATCGTCGATTTCCGTCTCAAATTTAGTTTTCAGTCCATCCTGGATTAAAAAAATAATAATTATTCTGCACTTTCATCGGGTATAATAGGAATCAGAACCATGAACAAAGTTGGTATCAGAACCGGAAGGATCACTGTATGGAAACACAAATCCATTATTTTATACAGTATTTAACCATTGAACGGGGCTTGTCCGAAAACACCGGTAAAAGCTATCGGAATGACTTGATGCAGTTTCTCCTATTTCTCGAGGGCTTGGAGGAACCCGGCGGCGACACCGCCGCCGATCGGATCCGCAGCTGGCAGGATGTGACCCGTTATCATATTTCCGCATTTATCCATAAGGTCAAAAAGGACGGAGCCTGTGCTGCCACCATCGCCAGAAAGATGACCAGCCTGAGGGTATTCTTCCGTTACCTGAGCCGCGAGAAAATCACGTTGACCGATCCCGGCATCGACTTGGAAGCCCCCAAGATGCCTTTTCATCTTCCGAAAGCCTTGTCTCAAGAGGAGATGGCCCGGCTTCTGGACTCCCTGGATCCGCCGGTCAATGCCGCCGGTTTCCGGGATTTAGCCATGATGGAGCTGCTTTACGCCGCCGGCCTTCGCGTTTCGGAATTGCTGTCTCTGACCTTGGGCGATGTGGACCTCTCTTTGGGTTACGTAAGATGTTTCGGAAAAGGCGGCAAGGAAAGAATCATCCCCATCGGCGCCCGTTCCGTGGAAACGCTGCGCAATTACCTGACGGCGGCAAGGCCTCAGTGGGTGACCCATTTGAGGGAAAGAAGCCTTTTCATCAATCAGAGGGGGAAACCTTTGACCCGGCAGTGGTTTTGGCAGATGCTGAAAAAGCGGGCAGAACGTGCAGGGATCCAAGCGCATGTTTCACCCCATACCTTTCGGCATTCCTTCGCCACGCATCTCTTAGTGGGCGGCGCCGATCTGAGATCCGTCCAGGAGCTGCTAGGCCATGCGGATGTATCCACCACACAGATCTATACCCATTTGACCGACCAGCGGCTGAAGGAGGTCTACAACAAGACCCATCCAAGGGCTTAAGAAGCCCATTGAATCATGAAATGCAAGGAGCTGAAGCGATGAAAACCATATTGATCATTTTGGACAGCTGCGGCGTTGGCGCGCTGCCGGATGCTGGCCTTTATGATGTGGAGCCAGGAAATACCTTGGGGAATCTGTCAAGAGCCCGAGGCGGCCTTCATGTGCCCCTGCTTGAGTCCATGGGCATTGGAAAGATCATCCCTGTCCAAGGGGTTTCGGATCAGGTGAAGGCCATTGGCGCCTATGGTAAGATGGCGTCCCTGACCTACGGAAAAGATACCACGGCAGGCCACTGGGAAATGGCTGGCGTATTGCTGGAACGGCCGTTTCCCACCTTTCCTGAGGGATTCCCGCCGTCATTTGTCCGTGCCTTCGAACAAGCCATCGGCAGAGGAACTTTGGGCAATGTGGTTGCCTCAGGCACTGCGATCATCGAAACCTTGGGCCAAGAACATCTCGAAACCGGATTTCCGATCATTTACACCTCGGCGGACAGTGTTTTCCAAATTGCCGCCCATGAAGACATCGTGCCGCTGCAGACTCTGTACGACTGGTGCCGGACGGCACGTGAAATGCTTCAGGGGGAGCTGGGGGTGGGCCGTGTGATTGCCCGTCCGTTTATGGGTCAACCCGGAAGCTTCAAACGGACCGCCCATCGTCATGATTTTTCTCTCGACCCGATCAAACCGACCATTTTAGACCGGATGGCTTCGGCCGGCCGGCAGGTGATTGCCGTCGGAAAGATCAAAGACATCTTTAACAACAAAGGCATCACATCCAGCAAGCCTTCGGTTTCCAATGCGGATGGGATCCAAAAGACTTTGGAGGCGATGGATGCTTTGAAGGATGGTCTGATTTTTGTGAATTTAGTTGACTTTGACATGCTGTACGGGCACCGCAACAATCCCCAGGGATATGGCGATGCGCTTGAAGAAGCAGACCGGCTCCTTGTGCCTCTGGTCAAGCGCTGTTTTGATGAGGACTTCATGCTGATCATCTCCGCCGATCATGGCAACGATCCCACCACCGCCGACACCGACCACAACCGGGAATACGTCCCTCTGCTGGTTTGCGGTAAAGCGGTCAAAGCAGATCAGAATCTGGGTGTTCGCAGCTCCTTTGCGGATGTGGCCGCAACCTTGGCCCAGCGGCATTCAATTGATTATGACGGCCCCGGCACGGGTTTTTATCATGAAATCACTTTGTGACTTTGCAGCGAGGCAAGTTTCAAGTATAATATCTAGCATGATGAAGGGTGGAGGTGTGCCATGCGTCAAATCACGGCTCCTGAAATAACGAAGGCAGTCAAAACCTTATTTTTGGAAGCAAATTATCAAATTGGATCCGATGTTTCAGCCGCACTCGAGAAAATGCGCCTGGCGGAAGACAGTGCCATCGGAAAGGAAGTCCTGGGACAGATCATCGAAAACAACCGGATCGCGGCGGACGAAAAGCTGCCGATTTGCCAGGATACCGGAATGGCGGTCCTTTTTATTGAAATAGGACAAAACCTGCAGATTTCCGGCGGGGATTTGGAAAACGCAGTCCAGGAGGGGGTTCGGAGAGCCTATACCGAAGGCTATCTGCGAAAATCTGTGGTCAAGGATCCCTTGTTTGACCGGACCAACACCGGAGACAACACGCCGGCTGTGATTTATACCCGAATCGTCCCGGGTGACAAGATGAAGATCATGGGGACCGCCAAGGGCTTCGGCAGCGAAAATATGAGCCGCTGCAAGGCCTTGACGCCATCGGAAGGCGTGGAAGGCTTCAAACGGTTCGTCCTTGAAACCGTCCGGCTGGCTGGGCCCAATCCATGTCCGCCCACTGTGGTGGGCATCGGCGTGGGCGGCACGCTGGACAAAGCGGCTCAGCTGGCTAAATGGGCGACGATCCGCCGGATCGGAACACCGCATCCGAAAGCCCAGTATGCTGAGCTTGAAAATGAGCTTCTGGAACAGATCAACCACTTAGGGATCGGACCGGCAGGACTGGGCGGCTTATGCACCAGTCTGGCAGTCCACATCGAGTATTATCCGGGGCATATCGCCGGCATTCCTGTGGTGGTCAACATCTGCTGCCATGCTGCCCGGCATAAGGAGATCATTCTGTAGCCGTCCGCGACAGTGAAATATAAGAACGTATGATCGGGGTGGAATGACCTGTGTTTGAAAACCAAGAAATTAAAAGAATCGATCTTCCTCTGACGTCAGAGACCGTCCGCGGTCTTCGGGCCGGTGACCGGGTGCGCCTCTACGGAAAGCTTTACACGGCCAGGGACGCCGCCCACAAGCGTCTGGCGGAGCTTCTTCAGAAAGGCCAGCCGCTGCCAGTGGATCTGCAGGACCAGACCCTTTACTATGTCGGACCTTCACCCGCCAAGCCCGGTTATGTGATTGGATCGGCAGGTCCGACCAGCAGCTATCGAATGGATTCTCTGACCGTTCCTTTACTGAAACTTGGGCTCAAGGGCATGATCGGCAAAGGCGTGCGGTCTCATGAAGTGATTGACGCCATGAAGCAGTATGGCGCGGTCTATTTTTGTGCCGTCGGCGGCGCAGCCGCTCTCATCGCCCGGTCCATCATAAAGTCCGAGCTTGTGGCTTATGAGGATCTGGGACCTGAAGCGATCTACTGTCTGACTGTGGAAGATTTTCCGGCGATCGTTGCCATCGATGCGCAAGGAAATGATTTATATCAAACCGGTCCTGAGGACTGGCGAAGAGGGAGAGAATAACATGAATTACGGTGAAGAAGCTTTAATACTCCACAAAAAATTCCGAGGAAAGCTGGAGATCCGCAGCAAAGTGCCGGTTAAAAACCAACAGGATCTTTCCATCGCGTATACGCCGGGGGTCGCGGAGCCTTGCCTGCAGATTGCCGCAGACAAAATGGCAGTCTATGATTATACCATCAAATCCAACTACGTCGCCATCGTCTCCGATGGCACGGCCGTTCTTGGCTTGGGGGATATCGGTCCCGAAGCCGCTATGCCGGTCATGGAAGGAAAATGCATTCTGTTCAAGGCCTTTGGCGGGGTGGATGCCATTCCATTGTGCGTGGATACCAAAGATCCCGATGAAATCGTGAAATTAGTGACCCAGCTGGCGCCTTCCTTCGGCGGCATCAACCTGGAGGACATCAGCGGGCCTCGCTGCTTTGAAATCGAACGCCGGCTCAAAGAGAAGCTGAACATCCCCGTGTTCCATGATGACCAGCACGGAACCGCCGTCGTGGTGCTGGCCGGACTGATCAACGCCTTAAAAATCGTCGGCAAACGCTTCGAGGAAATCAAGGTGGTGGTCAACGGCGCCGGCGCCGCCGGCATCAGTGTGACGCGCTTATTGAAGAGCGCCGGAGCCGCCGATGTGATCCTCTGCGATACAAAAGGCGCCATTTATCGGGGAAGACCGATCGGGATGAATTCGGAAAAAGAGCGGATCGCCTCCGAAACCAATCAGTTCAATCAAAGCGGCACACTGGCCGAAGTTCTTCAAGGGGCGGATGTGTTTATCGGCGTCTCCAGCGCAGGAGCCGTGGATGAAGCCATGATCCGATCGATGAAAGCAAAATCCATCATCTTTGCCATGGCCAATCCGGTTCCTGAAATCTATCCCGAAGAGGCCCTGGCCGCCGGCGCGGCGGTGGTGGGAACCGGCCGTTCCGATTTCCCGAACCAGGTCAACAACGTGTTGGCATTCCCCGGTATATTCCGGGGCGCTTTGGATGTGATGGCAACCGACATTAATGAGGAAATGAAGAAGGCCGCAGCCTTTGCCATTGCCGGGATGATTTCTGATGAGAAACTCAACCCGGGCTGCGTGATCCCCAAGGCTTTTGACTTAAATGTAGGCCCCCGTGTCGCCGCCGCCGTTGCCCAGGCTGCTGTGGCTTCGGGCATTGCCCGCCGCCCGCTCACCTACGACCAGGAGCTGGAGCAGGCCGCCAAAATGATGGGACGGCAGAACTGATTCAGGTAAATACGAGTCGCAGGAAATCTAACGGTACCATTGAGGCGCTGCAGGGATTGTGAATCAACACAATTCCCGCAGCGCCTCTGATATCTTTAATCGGTGATCAACAATGAATAGTCTAAAGAATGAAGCATGGCTGACGATTATTTATACATATCAAATATAGCGCGAACCCTTCGTTATACTTTCAATAGACGGCCGAGGAGAGAGATTTATGTACCAACGCGTCATCCATTTCACGGTGATCAGCGAAACCGAACACATTGAGGCCCTTCTGCGAAAGGTGCCGGCCTTTGAACGGTTTACCCATTGTTTTCAAACGGTTGCCCCCCATATCGAAACAGGTTTCGGCGCATGCGACGTGCTCATCATCGCACACGCCTTGGCCAGGTCGTCGTTGAAAGAACTTGCCCGACAGAAACGGCCGGGACAGACCCTCGTATACTGTGTCCATCCAGAAAACTTGGCGAATCTTCAATCCGAGGATCTCCAATTCTTTGATGATCTATGGATGCTTCCGCTTCAGCAGGAAACCGCAGGATTTTTCTTAACCAAGCTATTAAAACAAATAAAACTGGAAAAAGATCTCGATTTGTATCACAAGTATCTGGAAGGGGTCATCGAGAGTCTGCCGGATATGGTATGGTTCAAGGATCTGGAGGGCACCCATTTAATGGTTAATGAAGCCTTCTGCCAAGCAGTTGGAAAAAGCAAGGCGGATGTCCAGGGGGAAAATCATTACTCTATCTGGGACATAACCCTCGAAGAATACAATCAGGGTGAGTATGTCTGCCTGGATACCGATCAAATCGTTTTAAGTGCGAAAAAAACCTGCTTGTTCCATGAAAAAGTTAAATGTAACGATGGCATGCGTCAGCTGATCACCTATAAATCGCCGATCCTCAACCACCAAGAAGAACCCATGGGGACTGTGGGCATCGCACGGGATGTGACCGATATACTCAATATGAAGGAAGAGTTTGAAATCGTCCTGGAGCATCTGCCTTTCGCCCTGCTGTTCTACGGAAATAACGGCAGAATCCTCAGCGTTAATACGATATTTGAGGAACGCTTCGAGACCAGCCGCCTGGATATCATCGGACGCTTGTACGATCATTGGATCGAGTCCATTTTTGTGGATTTCAAAGGCAATGGTCCAGAGGAACAATACCTCCTGTTAAAAAAGGATGAAAAAAATCATAATATCATTAAAGTTAACAAAAACCCCGTCTACGACGTTTTTAATCATATCACAGGATATTTCTGCATCTTTTCTGATATTACGTCTGAACTTACATTGCATGAAACCCTGGTGCGAAGAGCCAACACAGACTATCTCAC
>CALMWJ010000271.1 GCA_937873525.1 uncultured Peptococcaceae bacterium
CGCATAATTCGGATCCAGGGCGCTGACCGCTGTTTTGTCTAAAATTGTGGCCACAGCAGCAAATACAGCCGAAGCCAGTCCATAAATAACCCACATTTTGATGACCCTTTCATATACCCCATGGGGTATATTGCTACTATACGCTCTTAAAGATGATTTATCAACCGTTTCGCCCGATTTTTTTGATCGGGCTGCTCATTTTTTCTTCTTTCCAGCTGCAAAAGCGCGTCTGTTGTCACACAGTCGCGCTTTTGCAGCGTTTTGGATATAGGGGTGGGATAGGAAGAAGGGTCGTCATACCCAAACGGGCGGTGCTCCACTTCCGCCCATTTGGGTATTCTATGGTAACATAAGAGGGGGCTGTGTTATAGTGCCTGAAATTGACCAACCCAAGAAAAAGCAACCATCGTGGGATCAATTTAACACTTCAAAACGCTTCAGCAAAACAAATTTGCCATCCTTCGAGGTGCTGCCGACTCAACCTCAGATCTTGCTCAAAGCTTCTTCGAAATCGGCGATGACATCCTCCGCGTTTTCCAAACCCACTGAAATCCGGACCACGCCATCGGCGATCCCGGCTTTCGCCCGTTCTTCCGCCTTCATGCCGCTATGGGACGTACGGGTGTCGGAAACAGACGTTGTCAAGCAGCCCAGGCTGGCGACCAATTTGGTCAGTCTGAAGTTGCGGACCAATTCCTTGACCTTTTCGTAGCTGCCCACATCAATGCTGACCATACCGCCATAAAGGTCATTGTTGAATTGTGATTTGGCGATCTCATGATACGGTGAGCTTTCCAGTCCGGGATAACGTACGTCGACGATCTTTGGATGCTTTTCGAAGTACTGAGCCAGCTTCATGGCATTGTTGCAATGCTGCCTGACGCGCAATTCCAAGGTTCTCAAGCTGCGTGTCAGCAGGAAGGCATCAAAAGGACTCATGGTCGGTCCATAGACATGGCCCTCATCCTCAATGGCATCAATGATCGACTTTTTATTGGCGCAAACCACGCCGGCCAAGATATCACTATGGCCATTCATAAATTTGGTCGCACTGTAGACCACGATATCCGCGCCTAAGCTCAGGGGCTGACAGACGACCGGCGTGGCAAAGGTATTATCCACCATCAGAAGGGCGTTATGCTTATGGGTGACCTCGGCGATCTTGCGCATATCCACAACGTCCATCATGGGGTTGCTGATGGTTTCCATGTAAACGATTTTCGTGTTTGGTTTGAAATAAGGTTCAAGATCTTCCGTTCTGAAATCAACGATCGATACTTCCACCCCGTATTTTTTGGATAATTTGTTGACTAATAAATTGTAAGTCCCGCCGAAGACGATGCTGCTGAGAATCACATGGTCGCCGCTGACCAAATGGGTCATCAGCGCCATCCCGATGGCCCCCATGCCCGTGGCAAAGACCTGAGCGCCTTCCCCGCCCTCGATGGCGGCAAGGATCTCCCGGGCACAATCATTGGTGGCATTGCCGCCCCGGCCGTAGTTATAGTCCGGGATCTCATGGGCTAATGAGGCTTCAAGATCATTGGGCTCATCAAAGAAGTAGGCTGCACTCATCACGATGGGGGCGATTTTAGGCTGGCCGATACGGCCCGTCTTCAGGGTTGTCCCCAAATGGGTCAGATTCGTGTTGAAGTTCTTCTCCAAGACAATACCTCCCTTTACTTGCGTTCCTTTATTTGGAACTATTTTCTTATATTTCATTGGCTGAAGGGAACCTTATTTGACGAATTTCGGATCCTGGGCGCCTCTCTGGAATTCTTTCTTGACGACCAGGGTTCCCGTTGCGGTGCCGCAGAGCACTTTTTCAGGCAGAACGTTGGCGGCGGAGATTGCCAGTTTGGGGTCCCGTGCTAAAGAAATATATTTATAAGCTTCGAATTTGCAGGTTCTTGAGGTGTTGCCTGCTTTTTCGATCCAGCCAATATATTCCATAAAGTCGCCGGCATAGACAGGCGCTGTGAACAATACTTCCGAATAGCCTAAGAATAAGCTTTCGTCCCCATCCATCCGAATGCAAAGCTCTGTTCCGACATCACCGAAAAAATCAAGAATATGGGAACCGTTGACCAATTCACCTGCATAATGGGCTTCCGCTGCGGACATTCTTACTCTTAATACGACTTTTTCACCAATCATGACAATAGCCTCCTAAATAATCAATTATGCTTTCATTTTACTCCTTAATCATCAAATGTCAAGCATTTTAGAATCCTTTTCTGTTATTTAGAACGTAAAAAAATAGAGTCCTGCTTCTAAAAGCGGGACTCTATTCCGGTCCGTATTGGTCAACGGCCGTTTTGCTTATTATTGTACCCTAAGGTGGCGGAAATCTTATGGGACGCAATCTCAAGATAATGTAATATTTCCTTGATCCTGGCTTCATTGATCCGGGCATAGGGCGAGCTGACGCTGATTGCTGCAATGATGTTGCCCGTATAATCGCGCAGCGGCATGGCGAGACAATACAGGCCAATGCTGTACTCTTCGCTGTCCACGGCATAACCCTGTTTTCTAACCTTTTCGATTTCATCCACCAACTGATCAACCGTAATGATGGTGTTCTGTGTGTATTTCCTAAGCTTGCCCTTTTCTTCCCTCACCATCTCGCGGATTTTATCCTCAGGCGTTTCGCTGATCAGAATTTTTCCCAAACCTGTGGCGTGCAAGGCCTCATGATCGCCTGGCTGCAGCGTGACCCTCAGATTCTCATCCGAGCCCTCGATCTTCGATATGATAACCACTTCGTTGTTGCTCAGGATTCCGACATTCACCGTTTCTTTCGTCTGTTTGCTCAGTTCAATAAGGTACGTGTTGTCTAAATTATAGAGCTGGTTCTGCCTGGGCACCATCTGCCCGATGGTATAGAGCTCCCATCCCAGGCGATAGCGATTGGTCTCTTCATTTTTATCGATGTACCGGTAAAACAGGAGCGTATCTAATATCCGATGGATCGTGCTCTTGCCTAAACCCAGTTCCCTGCTTAAGTCACTGATCCCTATCCCTCGATTGCTGGTATCCTTCGAAAGAATCCTAATAATATCCAGGGCTTTGATTACCGTATGCACAGGGTACTTTGGCTCGTCCATTTCAATCACTCCATCTAAACCGTCTTCAAGGCGGGTTTTTCTAAATATATGATCGCCGTTCTATCGTTGATGATATCATTTATATAAGATAAAATCAAACGAACATTTTAATTAGAGTGGTTTTACAATGAAGTTGATGTTTGAAAAGTCCTTTTCAAAAAACTTTGTCACGTTGAGGGCAGAGCGGCTACGGACCTCCTGCAGCGCCGTCGTTGAAAAAAATCCCGCGTGGGGCGTGATGATCACATTCTCCAGGCGGAAGATCTCGCTGTTAAAATTGGCCGGCTCGTCTTCAAGAACATCCAGGGCAGCGGCTTTGATCTGCCCTGCCTTCAAAGCTTCGATCAAATCGGCCTCGTTAACGACTTTCCCTCGGGAAGTGTTGATAAACAAAGGCTTCCGAACCATTTTCCCAAAGACCTCTTTATTAATGATACCCTGTGTTGCCGGCATCAGCGGCAAATGGCAGGAGATCACGTCGGAATCCTGAAGGATCTCATCAAAGGAGACCAATTCGACGCCGAATTTTGCGGCAACTTCCTTGGGAAGATACGGATCGTAAGCCTTGACGGCCATGCCAAACCCTTTGGCCCGCTCAGAGACCATCTGCGGGATCCGGCCAAAGCCCAGCAGGCCCAGCTTTTGACCGGCGATCCGCTGCATCGCCGGCGCATCGTTGATATCCCAGATGCCCTGCCGGACTTTCCGCTCATAGGCCACGATGTTCCGCATGGAGGCCAGCATCAAAGCCATGGCATGGTCTGCCACTTCATAGGCACAATAATTCGGAACGTTGGCCACCGCGATGCCCAGCTCCTTCGCAGCGGCGATATCGATATTATCCACCCCGATGGCCGTATTGGAAATGATCTTGACCTTCTTCAGCTGTTCCAGGACCCGTCGCGTCAAGGGGGCGTATTCGGAGAGAATGGCGTCGGCGTCTTTGCACGCTTCGATCAATTCGTCTTCCTGTGAGATTTGAGCGCAAACAATTTCTGCGTCCTTTGGTAAATTCCGGACTTCCTCATCATAGGAATTCCAACTGCAATCTGCAATGACAACTTTCATCAGTGATCGCCTCTTTCGAATAATAGAGCGCCGGCTTACTTCGCTGCGCAAGCCGGCGGTCGTTATAATTTGAATCCGGGAAAATACTTAGCCTTCAATCGCCATCAGCTTGATGACTTTGGCCAAGGTCTTGAGGTCGCCAACCATGAAGGTTTCCCATACATCCAAGGGACGGGGTTCGCCCTGACGGTTGACCCAGCAGGTCTGATAGCCCAGCTCGGTGGCGGGAACGATGTCGTATTTGAATCCGAAGCCTGCATGCAGAATGTCCTTTTCGGTCAGGCCGAGGCGTTTCTGGGACAGCAGGAAGCCTTTATGGCTGGGTTTGTAGGCTCCGGCCATTTCAGCCGTCACGATGTCGTCAAACTCAACGCCGATCTGTTTCACGGATTCTTTGATGATGTCATTGTCAGTATTGGTAATCAGGGTGATTTTTGTGTATTTCTTCAGTTCCAGCAGCGCGTCATGGGAATCCGGGAAGGGCTGCCATTTCCCCATGGATTCGGAAAACTCTTCACAATCCTGGGCTGTAAATTCAAAGCCGAATTCTTTGCAGGTCATGCCCAGCGTATCTTTTAAGATTTGACGATAGGGGAGGTATTTGATCTGGATATAGTCGAACTGGATCTCTTCCCAGCGGCGCTGCAAGGTTTTCGGAGCAAGGTTTTCAATGCCTTTCTTCTCCATAAACCCTTTGAAATATTTCTGGATCTCGCCTTCCCAGTCAATGATCGTACCGAAATTGTCAAAAGATATTGCTTTGGGAGCTGCCATGAATATTCACCTCTTCATTATTATTTGTATTCGTATCCGGTTTTCAGAGCCTGCACATTCAGTGCGATCACCTTGGGTTTGGCCTCAAAAGCCTTCTCAATTTCCTTGGCCACTTTCTCATAGGGAATATAGGGCATGAACTTCAAAAGATAACCCAGAGCGACCATGTTGGCCGTTTTGGAGTTGCCCAGCGCATTGGCGATTTCATAGAAGGGGACTTTGACGACATTTCCGCATTGGCAGGTGGGCTCCAGGTCGATCATGGAATTGTTGATCAGCAAGGTCCCTGTGGGCGCCATCAGATTCTCAAAGTCGACCAAGGATTTTTCATCCATCACCAGCATCAGTTCCGCTTCGGAAATGATTGGGGACCCTTGTTCGTCGGCAATGACCACATGGCACATGGTGCGTCCGCCGCGTTTCTCCTGACCATAGAATGGCGCAAAGGTAACCTGATAGCCTTCCTCCACAGCCACATTGCACAGGATCTCGCCCAGCATCATGATCCCTTGTCCGCCGATCCCCGAAAACAGCATTTCATGTTTCATTTGGCAGGTACCTCCTCCGGAGATTTAAATGCACCCAATGGATAGATGGGGATCAGTTGTTCATCCACCATTTTCATCGCGTCGATCGGCTTCTTGCCCCAGCCGGTGGGACAGGGCGATAAGACTTCAACAAAGCTGAGTCCTTTGTTCTCGAATTGAAGTTCAAAGGCTTTCTTCAACGCTTTTTTGGTGGCGGTGATCCGTTGCGGGGTATTGACGGTAACTCTTTCACTATAGCATACACCCGGCATATTCGCCATGATCTCAGCCATGTTGACGGGATAACCGCTGGAAGCAACGGCCCGGCCATAGGGCGAGGTTGAGGTCACTTGGCCGAGCAGGGTTGTGGGGGCCATTTGTCCGCCCGTCATGCCATAGATGGCATTGTTGATGAAAATGACGCTGAAGTTCTCGGCCCGGACCGCGGCATGCATGATTTCCGCCATGCCTTCGGACACCATATCGCCGTCACCCTGATAAACCATGACGAATTTGTCCGGTAAGGACCGTTTGATCCCGGTGGCCAAAGCCGGCGCACGGCCGTGCAAGGCACAAATGGCATCCATTTTATAATATTTATCTGCATAGACCGAACAGCCGATGGGCCATACGAGAATACCCTTTTCCCGCAGCTCCATCTCGTCGATCAATTCCGCAATCAGCTTGTTTACGATGCCGTGTCCGCAGCCCCCGCAATAGGAGGTGTTGACATCGGTAAAAACTTCGGGTCTTTTATAAATCGTCTTCACTTACTTCACCCCCAATTTCTTGATCTGCTCGAAGATTTCTTTGGGCGAGGGGACAAAACCGCCCAGACGTCCGTAGAAATAGACATTTTCTTTGTGGGGAACCGTGAGCTTTACATCCTCCACCATCTGACCGGCACTCAGCTCCGTAACCAAAAAGGTTTTGTCACCCAGTCCTTCAAAGGCTTTCACAGGGAAAGGCCACAAGGAGATCGGCCTGACCAGGCCAACCTTAAGGCCGGCTTCCCGCGCCAGCTTCATAGCACCCATGGCCACACGGGCCATGCTGCCGTAAGCGACCAGGATGATGTCGGCGTCCTCCGTCTGGTAATTTTCCCAGCGTTCTTCATTGGCCTTGATCTTGGCAAATTTTTCCTGAAGATCCAGGTTGAACTTCTCCCACTGTGCAGCGCCATCGCCGCAAGTGGTCATCACGTTGTGTTTGCGGCCGGCACAGCCGGTGAGGGCCCAGCTCAAATCACAGTTCTGCTCTTTTCGGCCCGGCAGTTCAACATTTTCCCGCATTTTAGCCAGCAGGGCATCGCTCAGCAGGATCACGGGATTCCGATATTTTTCCGCCAGTTCAAAGCAATCCTGGATCAGCTCGCACATTTCCTGCACAGAACAAGGCGCCAGAACGAGCGTATTGTAATCTCCATGGCCGCCGCCTTTGACCGCCTGGAAGTAGTCACCCTGGGATGCCAGGATTTCCCCGTCGGCGGGCCCCGGCCGCATCACTTCAACGACCACGGCCGGCAAGCCCGCAGCCGCCATATAGGACATGGCTTCCTGCCCTAAGCTGAAGCCGGGACCGGCGGTGGCTGTCATCACGCGCTTCCCGGTCGCCGCGGTTCCGGCGATCATGTTAAAACAAGCGACCTCGGTTTCGCCCTGGACGAAAACCAGTCCTTCTTCCTGTGCTTTACGCGCATAATACTCGGGCACTTCGCTGGACGGCGTGATCGGATATCCAAAGAAGTATTTGCAGCCTGCACGGATCGCAGACTCTGCCAAGGCGACATTGCCCTGCAAAAAAACCTTCTCACCCATGATGATTCCTCCTATATATCTTTGTAGACTTCAATCGCTGCTTCGGGGCAAACCTTTGCGCATGTGCCGCAGGCAATGCATGCTTCCATGGGTTCGATGACAGGAGGATAATAGCCTCGTTTATTGATTTTGCTGCCGATCGCTATAATTTTCTTCGGGCAGAAGTTAACGCAGTATCCGCATTCTTTGCAAAGATCAAAATTGATTACAACCTGATTCATGTCGGACTCCTTTCATCATGGTCAATTTGAACGCACTGTTTGTTCCTTTATGCAGAACATCGTTCTTATTTTAAGTAATATTCTAGCACTTCTTGGGGATTAGTCAATGCTTTTCTTAACCAAAGCTATGTAAAAATCAAAGGCAGTCTTCGGTTCTTTTTTCGGATGGCCTTATCCTTCAATCACTGCCATTTCAACATCCTGTGCCGATGCATATTGCACAAGCAGCTGCTTTGCCTCAGTCAGATAATCCATGATCCCGACCCTGCCGCCAAAAGAAAACATGATCATCAGAATTTCCTTCGAATCGGCCGTGATCATCGCGCGCTCGGAATCACTGGTCGGACTGCCGAATTTGCCCAAATCATCTTCCAGGATCGGCAAATTTTCCACATTGATCAATTCCTTGCCGATTCCTTTGTATTGCTCGCCTTCTTTGCCAATGGTAAATTGAATGGCCCCCTTGATATGGGCAAGATCATAGGAGCCCACCGAACAAGCCGCCTTTAAGGAGATCAGGTTATTGATTTCAACAACATTATTGATGATATAGATGCCTTTCCCTTGAAGGACCCGGCGCATCAATGCCTCTGCCGAATTACGATAACGTCCCGGGTTTTTCCCTAAACGCTTATAAGTCTCCCGCGAGGCGGCAAGCTGGTCCAACCCGGATACTTTTTCAATATCCATGGTGTCCATGATTTCTCGATTCTTTTGATCGATCAGGGCAAGCAGCTCCTTGGGACTGGCTTCGACCTTGACCTTGGCTTGGACGCACCCCAAGCAAAGCAACGGACTCTGAGCTTTTAGTTCCGGACTGATTTTGATCTCGATCATTGTTATCCCCCGATTTTCTGTTTGATATAATGTATTCCTCAATAAATTGCAGTCTTTCTTGAATGGGCAGCCCGGCTTGCGCCATGGAACGGCTAGGCTGCGGGCTGCCCTTTGAATTTCTGTTGGACTCAATAACCGGCTGATCGATCAGGCAAAGACTTCTAACGCTTCCATAAAATCGGACACCAAGTCATCCGTATCTTCGATCCCCACTGAAATCCGCATCAAGCCATAGGTGATCCCCATCTTTAAGCGCTCCTCCTCAGGGATATCATAATGGGATGAGGACACCGGGTGGGCCAGAGAGGTCCGGTAACCGCCCAAGGTCATGGCGTAGTGGGCCAGGTTGAGTTTGCGCATGAAAGCATTGATTTTATCTTTATCATTGGGCAGCTCGATGCTGATCATCCCGCCAAAGCCCTTCTTGAAAAGCCGTTTCGCCAGATCGTGCTGCGGATGGCCGGGCAGGCTGGGGTGAAATACCTTCAAAACATAAGGGCATTCATCAAGGGCTTTCGCCAGGGCCGCCGCATTGTCCATTTGCTTCTGGACCCGCAGGCTCATGGTTCTCATGCCTCTCTGTACCAGCCAGGATGTAAAGGCATCTGCCGTGCTTCCGAGCAGCACCTGCAGATTGTAAGCCTTCTGGATCAAAGCATCAGAGCCTGTCACAGAGCCGGCCACTGCATCGCTGTGTCCATTGGCAAATTTGGTCAGACTATTGACCACCAAATCCGCTCCATGCTCCAGCGGCCGAACCCCATAAGCTGTCATAAAGGTATTGTCCACAACAAATAGCGCCTGGTGGTTATGGGCGATCTGAGCCACTGCATCCAGATCCACCACAGAGATCATGGGATTGGAAACGGTTTCGGTGTAGAAGACCTTAGTATTTGGCTTGATGGCCGCTTCAATGGCCGCCTGATCCGTGAAATTCACATAAGTCACATCGACGCCGTAGCCTGATAGGACCTTGCTGAAGAAATCAATGGTTTCTCCATAGAGTGTCTGATCGGAGAGGATATGATCCCCTTGCTGGACCAGGGACAGCATGGCTGTGGAAATCGCCGCCATACCGGAGCTGCATATGATCGAGTTTTCGCCTTTCTCGAGATGGGTGATCAACTCGATGAGCGCGGTGCGATTGGGATTCCGGTTGCGATTGTAGCAGAACCCTTTCACAGCGTAGCGCGCCTGCAGATCATCCAGATCTTCCACATTGAAAGCCGTCGTCAGGTAAATCGGTGCTGTTTCAGGATTCGAGGCCAGCAAGTCAATGTAAGCTCCTTGATTCAGGATTTCCGTTTCGAAGGCAAAGGTCTTGTCTGTTTTCTTGAACATGTTTATATCCCCGCTTTCCATCAGCTTGTTCTTTTAATGATGTGTTGCTTCGGCATTTGGTTCTCGCCAGCACCGCCCCTTTCCGGTATTTATTATTTAAAATTCCAAAATACACTTCATTGATCGTGGCCTCAACGCCCGGTTCATCGTTCCTATATTTAGAACTGCTTTCTTATATTTTGATAATACCACCCATTGAATGTTCAAGTCAATGTGTATCGTGAATATTTTAGCGGCAAATTGATATTCTGCAGCTGCTGAATTTTCAATGCCGGATCCGTGCCCATTTCCGTTGCAGCCTGTGTATAAAGCCGGGCGTACTATAAATAAAAAGAGCGTCCTCCCGGAACGCCCCCTGGTTCGTTGATGTGGCCGAAGCATTGCGACGCGGCCTCATCAGCACCGGCAATAGGACTTGAACAAGGCCAGCGTTCCGCTGTCGCCTTCCCCTTGATCAGCCAATTCCTGATAGAGTTTCAAAGCCGTTTTCAGTGCAGGCGTTTCAAGCCCCATGGCTTCAGCGGATTCAAGAGCAATGCGCATATCTTTAATAAAGTGTTTGATGTGGAATCCCGGTGAGAAATCGCCGACCAGCATTCGCGGCGCAAGGTTGCTCATAACCCAGCTTCCAGCGGTGCCTGTTTCAATGCTCTGCAGCACCCTCTTCGGGTCGAGGACTGACTTTTTTGCATAAGCCATCGCTTCGCATACCCCCAGCATGCTGGCGGCAACCGCGATCTGATTGCACATTTTCGTGTGCTGTCCGGCACCGCAGGGTCCTTGCAGCACAATGTTATTGCCCATCTGTTTCAAAATGGGCAGGACGGCATTGAAGGCCGCTTCATCTCCTCCGGCCATGATCGTCAGGCTCGCCGCCCTGGCTCCGCCCTCGCCGCCGGACACAGGAGCGTCGATGGCATACAGGCCTTTCGCCTTGGCGGCCTGTCCGATCTGAACCGCCAATTTCGGCGATGAGGTCGTCATATCGATCAGATAAGTTCCCTCTTGTGCATTTTCAATCAATCCTTCGGTTCCAAAATAGATCGCTTCCACATCTTTCGGGTTACCGATCATGGTGATGATCACTTGGCACTTCACGGCCAGCTCGTCCGCCGAGTCTGCCCACACAGCCCCTTCCCCCAACAATTCCCGTGCCTTGGCTTTCGTGCGGTTATAGACGATCAGCGGATAACCGGCTTTCAGCAAATGGCCTGCCATGCTTTTCCCCATGACACCGAGACCAATAAAACCAACGGTTGAATTCCCTTGAGATCGCTGCATGTTCAACACTCCTCATCGGATGAATCCATCTCTCATTTCGATTGCGCGCTTCTATTGTACGATTGCATCGTCCTGGTGTCAAAATTCAATGTAAAAGACCCCGTCTCCTCTGAGCCGGGGTCCCTTGGATGGTTTTTAAAATCCTATTTCTTTTCCTGAAGTTTCTTCAGCACACGCTCGGGCGTCAGCGGAAGCTCGGTGAAGCGTATGCCGGTGGCGTCATAGACGGCGTTGGCGATGGCGGCCGGCGTCGGCACCATACCGCACTCGCCGACCCCTTTGGCGCCGAAAGGCCCGGTGGGATCATGGGTCTCCACGATGATGGCTTTGATTTCCGGCGCATCGGCAGCCGTTGGCAAGAGATACTTGTGCATGCTAACATGCAGCGGCTTGCCCTTGGCATCCCGTTTGATCTCTTCGCTGATGGAATACCCGACGCCCATCAGAACGCCGCCTTCGATCTGCCCTTCCACGATCATGGGATTGATGGCTTTCCCCACATCATGGGCAGCGGCCACCTTGACCACGGTCACCATGCCGGTTTCAGTATCCACTTCCACTTCAGCCACATGGGCATGCCAGGGCGGAGCGTTGGGCGGGGTGATGCGGCCCACGCCGATGAATTGCTTGTTCCGCAGATGGGCATGGTAGGCCAGATCCTTCATGGTGA
>CALMWJ010000272.1 GCA_937873525.1 uncultured Peptococcaceae bacterium
TGGACGAAGAGAAAAACAAGCCCTACGAAGATTACGACCACCCATTTTTTGAACTGCCGCCCCTGGAACGCAACCGCAGAGGCAGAAAAAAAGCCGACCGGCCGGAATTATGGAAGATCCTGCTGGCGGTTTTGCTGTGTCTGCTTTTTGGCATGACCGCCTATTTTGTGGGACAGGTCTATGGCGCCGAGCTGATTCCCAGCGCCAGCGCCGGAAACCTCCCCGACGAACTGCTGGCCGTGTCTCCGGAAGGTCAGGCAAATACGCAAAAAATCCTCAGCATTTTGGTGATGGGCGTGGACCAGCGGGATCCCAACGAATCCGCCCGGGCTGATGTGGCGGCTTTGGTGGCCATCAACCTGGAAACCAAAGCCATCCAAATGATCTCCATTCCCCGGGATACCCGGTCGGCCATTGCGGAAACCGATCTGGTCCGCAAGATCAACTATGCCCATGCCACCGGCGGCCCGGAGCGCATGGTCAAGACCGTGGAGAACCTGCTGGGCGTGCCCATTCATTATTATATGGAAACCAATTTCGAAGGCTTCGCCAATTGCATCGATATCCTGGGGGGCCTGGATTATAACGTGGAGCAGCGGATGTATCTGCCCCTGGAAGGCATCGACCTGCAGCCGGGACAGCAGGTCCTCAACGGCCAAAACGCCCTGTCCTACGTGCGCTGGCGGGGAGACGCCCAGGCGGACATCGGCCGGATCGCCCGGCAGCAGGCATTTTTAGCCGCCCTTCTGGACAAAAGCCTCCGGCTGACCACTTTGCCTAAGATTCCCAGCCTGGTGTCAGAGCTGCGGGCCAATCTCGATACCGACATGAGCGTGACCAAGATGATCGCCCTGGCCAAAGAATTTGTGGGGGAAGACAACCTGCAGCTGCAGACGACGACCCTGCCCGGGGTGCCGGACAACGAAAACTACGGCGCCAGCTACTGGATCCTGGACGAAGCGGCCTGTAAAGACATTATCGATGCAATATACTACCCCGACCCCACCGTCGCCGGCGAGGGAGAGGGGGACTGAGGAGACACCATGACGTCTGATTTTCCGACGGTCAATATCTTAGGCTTTCCTGTGGCCCGGCTGAACATGGAGCAGGTCATCGGCAAAATCGCCGGAGCGATCCAAAACCGCGGCCAGCGGCCCGGCAAAACATTGCACATCATCACGGCCAATGCGGAGATCCTTTACAGAGCTCACATTGAGCCGGAATCTGCAAAGCTGTTAATAGAATCCGATCTGATCACCCCCGACGGCATCGGCGCTGTGAAGGCGTCGCAGTGGCTGGGCGGGCCGGTCCCGGAACGGGTCACCGGCATCGATCTTCTCTGGCGGCTGACAGAAATTGCCGCAGATA
>CALMWJ010000273.1 GCA_937873525.1 uncultured Peptococcaceae bacterium
CTGGGGCTGGAAGACAAACTGGACGTTCGGGTAGGCTCTCTTTCCGGAGGTCAGCGACAGGCTTTGTCCTTGCTGATCTGCACCATGACGCCGATCCGGCTTTTGATCCTGGACGAGCACACGGCTGCCCTGGATCCCAAAACCAGCGAGAACATTATGATCCTGACCGACCGGCTGGTCCGTGAGAAAGGGTTGACGACCCTGATGGTAACCCATAATCTCCGCTTTGCCGTTCAATATGGCAACCGCCTGATCATGATGGACAAGGGCAAAGCCATCATTGACGCGGCTGACGAAGCCAAAAAGGCCCTGGAAGTCCAGGACCTGGTGAAGACCTTCAGCGAAATCAGCATCGAAATGGGCAATTAGTTGATGCTGTGGCCGAGGAGATGATAGGTTTTGGCGGGAGTGAAGGGATCCAGCCATCGGATGCCCGTATCCAGCTGCAAAAAAGCGATCCCGATGGACTGCATCCGATGCAGGGTCTCTTCCAGACCATGGGATGAAAAATAAATGGGCGAATCCGCAAAGTCCGGCTGAAAGAAGCCGGATTTTTTGTGGGCTGTAAAGCTCAGATAGAGCAAGCCGTTTTCGGCAAGGGCCTCCGACCATTTGGGCAGGAGCAAGGATAGCTCCCGGGCAGTGAGGTGATCGATCAGAAAGGATGCGATGATGGCTTCATAGCGCTGCGAACCGTAAGGGAAATCCCTGATGTCGCAGCAATAGAATCGGCCTTCAGGAACCCTGGCCCGGGCGGCCCGGACCATATTGGGGGCAAAATCGCAGCCGGTGATGCGGCGGAAGGAACTGTCATCCAGGGCAAGGCGCCCGAATAAGCCAGACCCGCAGCCTAAATCCAGGATATGGGCGGCCGGCGGCAGATATCGGAAGAGGGAACGGAACCGGCCCTCATGGTCCGGATCGCCGCTGCAGGAGCGCTCATAGGCCTCCCAGCAGCGGCTGTAGGTGCGTGAAGTGTGCAGACGATGGACCATAAAACACCGCTTTCTGGACAGAATTGCAGAAACCCCTTGCGGGGCCGGCGTGAAATCGGTTGCGTCTTATGGTGCTGATGGTGCGGGAGCGCTGGTTCGATGCCGGATAGAAAAGGAAGCCGTCGCCTTGGCGCGGCCGTGGGATATCAAGTTTGGCGATAAAATTCTCCCTGATAGGCTTGGAGGGATTTTAATTTTTTATGCAGGTGGTTGAGAACTTGCCGTTTGTAGATGCACCAATCCGGAGCAATCAGGATGTCCCGCGGCGCCTCCGCGGTCAAGCGATGGATCACCATGTCAGGCGGCAGCCACCGGATGGCATCCACCACAACCTCCAGGTAAGCCTCCTCCGTCAGAAGAGAGAACTGCTCCGCAGCGTATTGTTCAGCCAGGACCGTGTCCCTCAGAACGTGCATCAGATGGAATTTGACGCCCCAGGCCCCGGAGGCCGCCACGTAACGGACGGAGTCCAGCATCATGGCCTTGGTTTCGCCCGGCAGCCCGAAAATCAGATGGACCACGGCTTTGATGCCGGCGGCGGACAACCGGGCCATGGCATCGTCATAGCAGCTGAGGTCATAGCCCCGGTGAATACGCCGGGCCGTGTCTTCGTGGATGGTTTGCAGGCCCAGCTCAACCCAGACTTCATGGGTCTTGGCAATCTCCTGAAGCAGCGCGATCACCGGTTCCTCAAGGCAGTCCGGCCGGGTACCCACGTCCAGAATCACCACCCGGGGATCCTGAAGCGCTTCCTGATACTTGCGGCGTAATTCTTCCACCGGGGCATACGTATTGGTAAAGGCCTGGAAATAGGCGATGAACTTCTCCGCATGATGGCTATGGATCAGGCGCTGGATCTCAAGCTCCATCTGGGTGGTGATGGAATCCTCGCGGCTGCCGGCGCATTCGCCCGCCCCTTCGCCGCTGCAAAAAATACAGCCGCCGATCCCCTTGGTGCCGTCCCGGGTGGGACAGGTGAAGCCGCCGTTGACCGAGGCTTTGTAAACTTTAACGCCGTATGCGGTTTTCAGATAATGATTGACGGATTGATAGGGGAGATGATCCCATTTCCGGATGGTCATAAAACCTCCTTGTGGTTCGAAGACAGACCTGGGTTTCCGCGACGATGCGTTCGCCGGAATAATTACTACCATTCTAATCGAGCTGGTCTGAATTGACAATAGACAGAAAATGGAAAATCATGAACAAAGTGTCCTCGAAGGGCCATGAAAATATAGATGATGCATAAAATAAAGCGACTTGACAAAATGAACTTTAAGCATTATATTGAGCATGTAAATGGCCGATAAGCAAAGAGGAGGTCCATGATGTTCAATGGATTGGCGGAAGCCGGCAACCTGAATCTATTCATTGTTTTTGCGGAGGGCATCCTGTCCTTCTTTTCTCCCTGCGTGCTTCCCATGCTTCCAATCTACATGGGTTACCTGGCAGGCAATGCGCTGGGCGAGGATCCGGAAGGCAGGCTGATTTATGACCGCCGCAAGGTTTTCGGGCATACCCTTGCCTTCGTGGTGGGTATATCCTTTGCCTTCTTCTTGCTGGGGCTCTCTTTTTCAGCCGCAGGCACCCTGATTCGGGCAAACCGGATTTGGTTTGAGCGCATCGGCGGTTTGCTGATCATCGTTTTTGGCCTGGTGCAGCTGGGTTGGCTGCGGATCCCGTTTTTGCAGCGCTCAAAAAAATTCGAGCTGGATTTGCATGGCCGGGAGATGAATCCGCTGCTGGCGGGGCTGCTGGGCTTTTCTTTCAGCTTTGCCTGGACCCCCTGCGTCGGACCGGCTTTGTCCTCGGTCCTTGTCCTGGCTTCCGGCTCCCGAAGCATGCTGGCCGGCAATCTGCTGGTCCTGGTCTATACGCTGGGCTTTGTCATTCCCTTTCTGGCCGTGGGCCTGTTCACCACACGAATTTTGAATTTCCTGAAAGGGAGACAGCAAATCTTCCAATATGCGGTCAAGCTGGGCGGAATCCTGCTGGTGATCATGGGGCTGCTGGTCTTTACGGGGCAAAGCGCCCGGTTTGGCAATGTGCTTCCTCAGCAGACGGAAGGCGCCGGCACGGCGACGGAAGAGCAGGGTGAAGGCGGTGCCGAAACCCTGGCTGCCTTCGATTTTACCCTGACGGACCAATACGGCAATCCGCATACCCTTTCGGATTACAAGGGCAAGGTGGTTTTCCTGAATTTCTGGGCGACCTGGTGTGGTCCCTGCAAACAGGAAATGCCCCACATTGAAGCCTTATATCAGGAATATAATAAAAACCAAGGCGATGTGATTTTTCTGGCGGTAGCCAATCCTTCTTCGGAACAATATCCCGATGCGGTCGATGGCCCAAAGGAGGAAATTACTGAGTTCTTGACGAATAACGGTTATACCTACCCCGTGGTCTTCGATGAGACCGGAGCGGTGTTCGGCGATTATTATGTCAATGCCTATCCGACCACCTTCATGATCGACAAAAACGGCGATATCTATGGCTACATCAGCGGTTCCCTGACCAAAGAGGCCATGATCCGCATCATCGAACAAACCTTGGAAGGGAAAAGGACCAATCCATGAAGAATCTCTATGAAATGCCCTGCAACATCGCCCAGACTCTCAACATCATCGGCGACAAATGGTCCCTGCTGATCCTTCATGAAATGGCGGCGGGCCGCAATACCTATGCGGAGATCCGGAAGGGCTTGGATGGGATCCCAACCAATCTGCTATCGGCCCGTCTGAAAAGTCTGGAGGCAGACGGCCTGATCACCAGCAGCCTGTATGTGGAGCACCCGCCAAGATATCAGTACCAGCTGACGGAGGCCGGCCAGGACCTGGAGGATGTCCTGAACTGCCTGATGCTTTGGGGCGCGAAACACCTGCGAACCTGCTATAAGGAGCTGAGTCACCGGGACTGCGGTGAGCCGGTGGAGATCCAGTATTACTGTCCGCGCTGCGGCAAAGTTGTGGAGAAATCCGAATTAAGCGTGTTGTCTTCAAAGGAAGGAATGTGATCATTATGGAATCAATGACCGATATTATTGTGGTGGGCGCCGGACCGGCAGGTTACTCCGCGGCCATCAACGCCGTTGCCCGGGGAAAGACCGTCCGGCTTCTGTCCAGTTCGCCCAGTTATCTGGAGAAGGCGGAGCAGGTGGACAATTATCTGGGATTCCACCAGATCGACGGCGCGTCGATGATGAAAGTCTTCGCCGATCACGCCCTGGCCATGGGGATCACGGCGGAAACGGGCAAGGTCTCCAATATATTTGCCATGAAAGATCAGGTTTTGGTCAATTTCAGCGGCGACATTCTGACGGCCCGTACGGTGGTGATGGCCACAGGCGTTACCAAGACCAAGGCGGTTCGCGGTGAACAGGAGCTTTTAGGGAAAGGCGTCAGTTACTGTGCCACCTGCGACGGCATGCTGTACCGCGGCAGAAAGGCGGTGGTCTGGGGCCAGGCGGATGATGCGGCGGAAGAGGCCAATCATCTCAAGGCGATCGGGGTTCAGATCACCTTTATCACCAACAAGGAGCGGCCGGCGGGGCTGCATCTGGACATCAGCTTCATCCAGGGCGCGCTTTTGGAGATCCAGGGCCAGGACAAAGTGACCGGTGTCCTTTTCAAAACGCCCGGAGCCTCCGGAAAGGATACGGTTCTGGAGACAGAGGCAGTCTTTGTTCTGCAGAATTCCATCGCACCCACCACGCTGGTGGATGGATTGGCAGTGGAGAACGGCTATGTGGCCGTTGACCGGCACATGGCCACCAACATCCCCGGCTTGTTTGCCGCCGGCGATTGCACGGGGCTGCCCCTTCAGATCGCCAAGGCGGTGGGAGAAGGATTAGTTGCTGCACAAAGCGCGGCTAAATATATTGACGAACAAAAAGCATAAGCGATAAGGAGGAAGGTAACATGACGGGTGTTGTCTATCATTTGAACAAAGAGGAATTCGAGCAGAAGCTGGCCAGCGAAAATCTGCTGCTGGTGGACTTCTGGGCGCCCTGGTGCGGCCCCTGCAAGATGCTGGCGCCGGTCCTGGATGAGCTGGCCAATGAATATCACGGCAAGGTGACCGTGGGCAAGGTCAACACGGATGAATGCCCGGAGGTGGCGGCGCGCTACGGGATCCAATCCATTCCCACGGTGATCCTGTTCAAAAACGGCAAACTGATCGGGAAAGAAATCGGTGTGAAGCCGGTCAGCGCATTTAACAAAATGATCGATGCGGGGATATTGGAGAAGTAGTTTTTGGCTTTTAGGGGACGGGGACTTTTTGTGAGCGGCACAAAAAGTCCCCGTCCCCCCTTTTTGCGTTGCTCGCAAAAAGGGGACAGAGCAGTTGCCCAGAAGCATTGCAGACCGTAGGATTTGAGTTGTTTTTT
>CALMWJ010000274.1 GCA_937873525.1 uncultured Peptococcaceae bacterium
CATAATTCCGGCCGGTCGGCTTTTTTTCTGCCTCTTCGGTTGCGTTCCAGGGGCGGCAGTTCAAAAAATGCGTGGTCGTAGTCGTCGTAAGGCTTGTTTTTATTTTCGTCCATCCGATGACCTCCAGGTCTTTGTCGTTATGGCCGGTAATACCGGACCGTCGCCGTTCTGGCGGTTGCGTCCCAATCCACCATGGCGTTCAGATACTCACTGACAAAACGCAGGGGCACCAGGGTGCGGCCGCTGACCACCGTCGGCGCCACATCCAGCGCAATGCTCTGGCCGTCCACCATGGCCTTGGTGCTGTTGAGGGTAAGGATGATGGCCCGCTGTTCCGTGGTATAGGAAACCTGCCGTGTGGCCTCATTCCAGTCCACGCGGGCGCCCAGGGTCTCCCCGATAAAGCGCAGGGGCACCAGGGTGCGGCCGTTTTGGATCAAAGGCGCCACGTCCAGGGTCTGGCTCTGCACAGCCGTCGTCCCGGGACTTTTCAGCTGAACTGTTTTGTCTCCGGGCTTCAAGATGATTTGACGTATGATTTGCTGTTCAAGTTCCTTCATGGAAATGGACAGTATTTCGCTCTGGGTTTGGGTGGTGTTGATTTTGGTCTGAAGAGGCAGAATCGCCTGCTGCAGCCAGTTGGCAAAGCCGGCTTTGCTCATGAGGATCTCCTGGGCCCATAGGGGCGCGGTAAAGGCCAGGGTCAGCAGGAGAACCGCCAGGCAAAAGGGCCGCAGCTTTTTATTGGGTTGCTTCATGATGCTGCTCCATTCGATGGCCGGGATCCGGCATGTTCCGTTGAGGTCGTATGGGATTTGCCCACATTATATTTATTGTACCATAAAAGGCGGGGCAAGGGCAAAGGAAAAAGAAGGAATTGAAGCCGGGCTCCAATTCCTCAGGGGTCGTGTTCTTATGCATCGTTTAGGGCAAGCCGTTGGCGGCGGTTTTGCGGATTGAAAAATGACCGCTTATGTCAACCGTTCAGCTTAAGCCTTGCTTTGCCGTTTGAAGGAACGGGCGGATTCCAAAAGGTCCAGGTTGGTCAGGGCTTTGGCGGTGCCCATGGCCACGCATTGGATGGGATTGTCCGCCACATGGACGGGCAGCTGGGTCTCGTGGAGGAGACGGATGTCCAGGCCGTGGAGCAAGGCGCCGCCGCCGGTGAGGACGATGCCTTTGTCCATGATGTCGGCAGCCAGTTCGGGCGGGGTCCGTTCCAGGACTTCCTTGGTGGCGGCTACGATGGTGTCGATTTGTTCCTTCATGGCTTCATGGGCTTCTTCCCGGGTGACGGTGATGGTTTTGGGAAGGCCGCTGACCAGGTCCCGGCCGCGGATGTCCACGGAGCAGTTTTCCTGCTCGTTGGGCCAGGCGGAGCCGATTTCCTGCTTGAGCTCTTCGGCGGTACGTTCGCCAATCATCAGGTTGTGGTAACGGCGCATGTAACGGACCAGGGATTCGTCCAGCTTGTCGCCGCCCACGCGGACGGATTTGCTGATGACGATGCCGCCTAAGGAGAGGACGGCGATGTCGGTGGTGCCGCCGCCGATGTCTACCACCATGGAGCCGGCAGGGGCTGCGATGTCAAGGCCAGCGCCCAGGGCGGCGGCCAGGGGTTCCTCGATGAGGAAGCACTGCTTGGCGCCGGCGGCGATGGCGGCCTGTTTGACGGCGCGCTCTTCGACGCTGGTGACGCCGGAGGGAATGCCCACCATGACGCGGGGCTTGAAGAACATGTGGCGGCCCATGGCTTTGCCGATGAAGTAGCGAAGCATCTTTTCGGTCACTTCGTAGTCGGCGATGACGCCTTCCTTCATGGGGCGGATGGCCCGGATGTTGCCGGGGGTACGGCCCAGCATGGCCCAGGCTTCGCCGCCGACGGCGATCACCCGGTTTGTATTGGTGTCGAGCGCCACCACAGAGGGCTCGTTGAGGACGATGCCCTTATTTTTTACGTAAACCAGCACGCTGGCGGTTCCTAAGTCGATCCCGATGTCTTCGCCAAAATTAAACACTGCAAAGTCCTCCTAAAAAATCCTTCGTAATTTGTGCGGATGGGGCGGTGAGGGCGCACGATAACAGGCCCTTTGCGCTATCGTTCCTATTCTACACTTTTTTGCGGGGGAAAAAAAGGGGGGACGGGGACTTTTTGCGAGCGGCGCACAAAGTCCCCGTCCCTCAAAAGACCCAGCTGCAGCGAAGGCAGGCCTTTTCTGTCGTTTTCAAGCTCAGGCTCCGGCGATCGGCCTCAGAGGCTCTGCCCCTCGATCCGCAGCAAATGACAGCATCGCCGGCGCTGTTTTTGCCTGGAAAAGGCCAAGTTTTAAACCGCGGTTTTTGTTGTCGGTCTTAGGTTTTTGTCCGTTGCTCTGTCCCCTTTTTGCGGAGGACCGCAGAAAGGGGACGGTGACTTTTTGCGGCCTTCCGCAAAAAGTCACCGTCCCCCAAAAGACCCAAAACCTAAACCTCAACTAACTCATAGGCTAAACTGCCCACCCCGATCTTCTCGGCGTGTTCCAAGCAAATGCGCCAGTTGGTCTCCGGATGCAGCTTACCGAAATGGTCCGGCATATCGTCGCTGTGCTCCCCGCCATGGCCGGCCCCTTTCTTTTCGCCCAGCTTGCTGCCGACGATGACTGGCTGCCGGTTAACGGCATCCACGCAGGCCATGTCCAGGGCCACCGGGTCGAAGGAGGCGAAAATCCCCACATCGGCGATGATCGGCACATCATTGGACGACATGCAGTCGCATGCCGGGGAAACGTCCACCACAAAGCTGATGTGGAAGCTGGGGCGCCCCGCCAACACCGCCTTGGTATATTCCGCGATTTTGCAGTTCAGGATGTCGTTGGCTTCATCCCAGGGCACACTGATGGCTCCGAAATGGCAGGCCCCCAGGCAGCGTCCGCAGCCCACGCAGCGGGTCTGGTCGATGACCGCCTTGCCCTCCGCGTTGTAGGAAATGGCATCCTGCCCGCAATCCTTGATGCAGGCCCCGCAGCTGCGGCATTTTTTGGGCCGCACCACCGGCTTGCCGCTGCAGTGCATTTCCATCTTGCCGCCCTGGGAACCGCAGCCCATGCCCAGATTTTTCAGAACGCCGCCAAAGCCCGTGCTTTCATGGCCTTTGAAATGGGTCATGGAAACGATGATGTCCGCATCCATGACCGCCCGGCCGATCCGGGCATTTTGGATATAATCGCCGTGGACCGGCACCAGGGTCTCGTCCGTCCCCTTCAAGCCGTCGGCAATGATCACGTGGCAGCCGGTTGCAAAGGGATTGAAGCCGTTTTCATAGGCGGCCTCCAGATGGTCCAGGGCGTTTTTGCGCCGCCCCACATAGAGTGTATTGCAATCGGTCAAAAAAGCTTTGCCGCCGTTGGCTCTGATCAGGTCCACAATGACCTTGGTGTAATTAGGCCGCAGGTAGCCCAGGTTGCCCGGCTCACCCAGATGGATCTTGATGGCGGTGTACTTGTCCTGAAAGCCCAGGGCTTCGATGCCGGCCTGCCTGACCAG
>CALMWJ010000275.1 GCA_937873525.1 uncultured Peptococcaceae bacterium
ACCCGCCCAGGCCCGGCCTAACGCACAAAACCCCGCACCTTACCAGGCATAGAGGTTGGTATCCCAGGCGGGAATTGACGGATGCTGCCGCAGGGCGATCCGGTAATCCGGATTCAGGGCCTTGATCACTCGGGGCAGGGTCACGATGTCCCCGCTGCGATGGTAGGCCGAGACGATCAGCCTGGGCTTGTCCTGCTGCAGGATCCTCCGGCAGCCCTCCAAGGCCTCCTTCTCCACGCCCTCCACATCCATTTTCAGCAGCGTCACAGGCTCCCGGATCAGATCGTCCAGCCGCCGTGCCGGCACCATCTGCCGTCCTTGGGCCGTAAGATACGCCCCGCGGCCAATCTTATCATTGAAGGGAAGCTCTGCCTCATCATCAAACAATGCCACCTTCAGCAGCTCAAGGTTGACCAGGCCGCTGCTTTCGGCCCAATCCTGCAGCTTTCGGAAATTCCTGGACTCAGGCTCGATGGCGATGATTCTCCGGTATCCTGCCCTTCCTCCCGCCGTCTTGGGCAGATAGGCGAGAAATTCACGGATCGTGTCGCCGTCGTAAGCGCCTGCATCCACATACACTTCATCGCCATGCAGCTTCAGCAAGGCATAAGCCTCCGCCTTGGGAGATGTGGCTGCCCTCAGATAGGAGAGCTTGCCGGTGATTTTATAGTTCAGAAGATTGACGTAGACCGCTCTCGAATCCGGCTCGTAAAGTTCATAGGCCTGTTCCAGTTCATCCCCGAAGCTGAGGATGCGGCGGTCCTCGCCGAACAAGGCCAGATCCGGCACCAGCACGGTGTGGGTCTGTTCCATGGCGGCGATCCGCGCCAGCACCACCGGGTCGGCGCTGCCAAAGGCCACCAGGATCATGGCTTCGGGATACTCCCGGCAGACCAGTCCATAGCTTTTCACCTGAAAGCCGGCAAACTGCTGTCCCCGGACAAATTCGTCGCTGGCAAACAAACCGGCCACCCGGATGCCCTCCCGGCGGCAGATTTCCAATATTTTTTCGGCTCCGTTGCCCATGCCGTACAACAAAACCGGCCGGCTTTCCCGGGCAGCGGCTTGAAACCATTCAATTTTTTCCAGGTCCAATGTCATGTTCCTTTTGTTTCCTTCTTATTGATTTGGCCAGAGCACCTGGCTTTCCTCCATGATCAGATTGATGAAGGCGGCTGTTATGCGGGGGTCGAACTGAGTGCCGGCATGGCGCCGGATTTCACGAACCCCCTCCTCATCCAGCACCGCTTTACGGTAGAGACGGTCCTGGGTGATGGCGTCATAGGCGTCGACGATGGCAATGATCCTGGACAGGATAGGGATCTCCTCCCCTTTCAGGCCTTGAGGATATCCTTGGCCGTCCCAGCGTTCGTGATGGCACAAAATATACTCTGCAATCGTCACGAGCTCCGGAGAAGAGGTGGCGATCCGATACCCAATCTCGGGATGCTTCTTCATTTCTTCCCATTCGTCTTCGGTGAGCTCCCCCTTTTTCTTGAGGATGCGGTCATCAATGCCCACCTTGCCGATGTCATGAAGGGTAGCCAGGAGCTTCAGCTCGTCCAGCTCCGTTTGGGAAAGACCTAGCTTGATGCCCAGTTTATGGGATAAGTCCGCAAGACGTTCCGCATGCTCCTCGGTTTCCTGGCTCCGCTCAAACATGGTGGCTTTGATGGAGGCCAGCATGCTGCTGTGGAGGCTTCGGCTTTCCAAAAGCTTATGGCGGCGCATATTGTCCTCCGCCTGTTTCGCCGTCTCTTCGAAAAGCGTGTCCATATCATAACGGGTGGCGCACCCCATAGAGAGGCTGATGATGCAGGCCTCGTCTTCGATGCCGCGATTATAGGCTTCGCAGGCCGCCTCGATGTGTCGGATCAGCTCCAGAGCTGCCGATGCATCGGTTTTCGGCAGAATCATGGTGAAGTCATCACCCCCGGTTCTGGCAATCAGATCACCTTGCCTCCCCAGCCGTTTCAGGATTTTTGCAGTCTCGGCGATCAGCCGGTCCCCTTCCGTCGTTCCGAAGGCTTCATTGATCAGGCGGATGCCGTTCAAGTCCCCGATAACGATGGACAAGGGGAGGCATTCCGGGGTATCATACTTGATTTTGGCGCCTGTAAAATAGCTGCGGTTAAAAAGGTCCGTCAAGGTGTCATGGGAATACAAATAAAGGATCTCGTTCTCATGGCGCTTCGACTCGGTAATGTCTTCCACCAGGATCAGATGATGCTTGCGTCCTTTGCTCTGAAGCCATACCGGCGCAACGACCAGACGAACCCAGACCACGCTGCCGTCAGGCTTGATGTAGCGTTTTTCGAGGGTATAATTTTTTATTTTTCCAGCGGTGAAGCGCTCAAAATACTCCAGGTCCTTGGACACATCCTCCGGATGGGTAAAGGCTTCCCACCCCAAATCCGCCGCTTCCCGTTTGTTCCTGCCCAGAATCGTCTCATACATCGAGTTCATGTCGATGATTTTTTTATGCTCATCCGCGATGGAAACCCCGATGGGCGCCTGCTCAAAAACGGTCCTGAACAGCTCTTCCTTCGCCCATAATTCGTCATGGGCCGCTGCTAGCTTTTTCTTTTCTTTTTCAAGCAGCCAGTTTTTACGGATGATCCTGCGGAAGAGAACGAGGATGGCAAAGAGGCACAGGATGATCACTGAAGCCTGGATGGTGCGGCCTGCCGCGAACCTGCCCCATTCCGCCACTGGGTAATCCACGCCGATCACGGCGATGACCTGATGGGTTTCCGGGTCCTTCATGGGGACCTGGATGCTGACCCAGGTCCCCCAGCGATCGCGAAACGGTGTTGACACCATCGTCTCCCCCGTCCGGAAGGGAGACTTGGAATTCTCATCGACTTCCGTCCGTTCCTGGCCAGGCGTTGAATACGCCGCGGATCCCTCAGGTTCCGAATCTGCCAAAACAATGACTTTATTGTTTTTAATGCCTAGGATATAAATAAAACGGACATCCTGATGCAGGGCTGCCAGCTCAATCAGACTGTCTTTGATTTCCTGATATTCTATTTTACTAAGATCTGCCGGATCCCCTTCCAGCTTGTCGACATAAGCTTGAGGAATCAGGGCCTCCGCAGCCAGCGCCAGATCCACCGCCTTGGCCTTTGTCTCCGCAATGCTGTTCTGCCATATGTATTGCAAAAAGACCGTGCCGATCACGACCAGCAGCAGAACCGCTAGAAAGAATTTCGATTTTGATTTTTTAACGTAGTCGATGGCCGATAACACGGCCTGTTTGAGCTGGCGCATCGGATTCTGATACCGCCTCTGTCAGATATTTGACTGGCTGACGCTGAAATTATTGCATTGGGGTCCCGCCGCCGCTGATTCCCAGCGACGCCCGGATCTGCAGGAGACACTGCACCTGTTCCGCTGTAAAAGTTTGGGCTTTGCCCAGAATGCTGCCGGTAATGAGCATCAAAGTGGCATAATACTCAAGGGTTTCCATACGGAAATAGGCTTCCATAAGATTGCGGCCCCAGGTCAGAGCACCGTGATT
>CALMWJ010000276.1 GCA_937873525.1 uncultured Peptococcaceae bacterium
CGATGCGGAACCGGTTTTTATGGAATTCCAGGATGCCCTCATCCCGCATTTTACCCAGCTCCCGGGACATGGCGCTGCGGTCGACGCAGAGATAATCCGCCAGACCGCTTCGGCTGAAAGGGATTTCAAACTCATTTTTCCTGAGGTTCTCCATCTGAAGCATAAAATACGCCATCAGCTTATCCCGCAGGTTTCGCCGGGAAAGGATGTCGATCTTCTGATTCAGCAGCATATTTTTCTGAGATATGATTTTCAGCAGGTTGGAGACCAGCTGTCGATGAAAATCACAGGCTGCCGAGCAAGGCGTCAGGATCCGCTGCAGCGGGATAAAGATCACTTCACAATCCGACACAGCCTCCACGGACACGGGACTCTCTCCTTCTCCCGCACAGACAAAGGATTCGCCAAACAGCTCCCCGGCGCCAAGCTCCGCGATGATGGCCCGGTTGCCCGCCACATCCTCACGAATGACCTGAAGCCTGCCGCTGACGATCATGCCGATGGTTGTTACTTTGTCTCCCGCCGCCCAGAGGGTCTCCCCGGCGGCTTTTTTTATGCGCTTTGCGCCCAGACAGGACAACAGGGATTTCAGATCCATGGCGTCGATCCGGTCAAAAAGCGTTGACTTGACAGATATTTCTGTGTTTTTGTCCAAAGTGATCACTTCCTTGTTGCATATGCAACTGCATGGTTGTTTTTATTATAGTATGATAGCCTCACGAGCACAAGCAATACGCTTAAAAATATATAAGGAGGCTATTCAATGACCAACATGTTTTGCTTTCAATGTGAACAAACCGCCGGCGGCAAAAGCTGTACCGGGGTTGCAGGGGTCTGCGGCAAAAAAGACCGCACCGCAGTCCTTCAGGACGAATTGACCGCTGCCCTGATCGACCTGGCCAACACCGCCAAAATGCACGCGCCCAACGAAGCCACCGACCGGATCATGATGGAGGGTCTGTTCACCACCATTACCAATGTAAACTTTGATGACATGGCCATCAAAAAACAGATCCACAAAACGGAAGCCGCCCACCTGGCGCTGACCGCCCCCTCCGCCGCCAGCCAGCCGACAGCCCCCTATGATATGGACTCCCTATGGAACGACCACGAAGACATCCGTTCCCTGAAGTCTCTGATCCTCTTCGGTCTGAGGGGCATCGGTGCTTACGCCTTCCATGCCCTGCTCCTGGGCTACACGGATCCGGAGGTCAATGCCTTCTTTTATAAAGCCCTGCAGGTGATCAGCCAGGATCTGCCGGCGGACCAGCTGCTGCCCGTGGTCCTGGAAACCGGCGAGGCCAATCTGAAGGTCATGGCCCTGCTGGACAAAGCCAACACGGAAACCTATGGCGATCCCGAACCCACCGAGGTGAGCCTGACTATTGAAAAAGGCCCCTTCATCATCATTACGGGCCACGATCTCCACGACCTGCACCAGCTGCTGGAGCAGACCAAGGACAAGGGCATCAACATCTATACCCACGGCGAAATGCTGCCGGCCAATGGCTATCCCAAGCTGAAGGCATATCCTCACCTGAAGGGCAACTTCGGCACCGCCTGGCAGAACCAGCAGAAGGAATTTGACAACGTCCCCGCCCCCATCCTCTTCACCACCAACTGCCTGATGCCGGTGAAGCCCAGCTATGCGGACCGGGTCTTCACCACCGCCGTGGTGGCTTACCCGGATATGGTGCATATCGACGATAAAAAAGACTTCACCCCGGTGATCGAAAAAGCCCTGGCCCTGGGCGGATATAAAGAAGACCAGGTCCGCACCGGCATCAACGGCGGCGAGACCGTCATGACCGGCTTTGCCCGGAACTCCGTCCTGTCCGCCGCCGGCCCTATCATCGACGCCATCAAAGCCGGCGCCATCAAGCACTTCTTCCTGGTGGGCGGCTGCGACGGTGCAAAACCCGGCCGCAACTACTACACCGAATTCGTGAAGCAGACCCCGGCGGACACCATCGTCCTGACCCTGGCCTGCGGCAAATTCCGCTTCAATGACCTGGACATCGGCAGCATCGGCGGCTTCCCCCGCATCATGGATATGGGCCAGTGCAACGACGCCTACAGCGCCATCAAGGTGGCGGTGGCTCTGGCGGAAGCCTTCAACTGCTCCGTCAACGAGCTGCCCCTGACGCTGGTGCTTTCCTGGTACGAACAAAAGGCCGTCAGCATCCTGCTGACCCTGCTGCACCTGGGCATCAAGAACATCTACATCGGACCTACCCTTCCTGCCTTTGTTTCCCCCAACATTCTGAAGGTCCTGGTGGACAACTACAACCTGACCCCCATCTCAACCCCCGAAGCGGACCTGAAGAAGATCTTAGGCTGATCCCTCATCAGCCGAAAGCCGGGCGGCGACCTGCATCGCTGTCCGGCTTTTTCTTTTACGCACGCTTCCCGACTCGGCTTTTCAAAGTCATTCTATCGTGCTATGCTGATTCTGGAGACACCTTCAAATTC
>CALMWJ010000277.1 GCA_937873525.1 uncultured Peptococcaceae bacterium
AAATAAATATAATTGATCTGCCAATATTATTCCTTCTGGAACGCTTTTTGGATTATCTTTCGTACGGCTGCTTAATGTTCCCGGATATTAAAATAAATAACAGAACATTAAATAAGGGAAGGTGAAATGAAACTCACAATGGAGATTAAAGCAAAAGAATCGAAGTTTCAGGAGCTTTATCAGACCTTATATGCGCTTCTCCCCACCATTCGCAAACATAAAGGGTGTCGTGACTGTCATATCTATACGGACACGGAGAATGAGGACGTCTTCTTTCTTTATTTAAGCTGGGACAATCAGTCAAGTCTGGAACATTATCTTCGGTCAAACAGTGGCAGTGCGCTTATGGGAGCCATTGAAGTGTTGAGCGAAAAATCGAGGGTGAAGATTGGCTGTGAAGAACCATGGCAGGGAATAGAAATTCTGCATAAGATGAGAATGGAAATATATTAAAAAGAATATATTTAAGAGGAGGTTGTTATGAACGCAGCGGCAAGATTCATCATGATAATGATAGGTATTATATTTTCAGTTTCCACAGTATTTGCGGCCGCCCCATTAGAGAGCGATCTGGTCTTTTCCGGGTTTCTCGGTGATGCCAGTGTGTATCAGAAATTGACGCCCGGACCCGAAGGAGGGGCGAAACTGAGATGGATCAAGCCGAAGGCGGACTTCAAAAAATACGACAAGTTCATGGTGGACAACGTTATTTTTTATCTGGCCGGTGATTCTGAAAACAAAGGTATAGATCCTGAGCTGATGAAAGAAATGGCCGATTCCTTCAACAAAGAACTTGTGGCGGCTTTCAAGGACAAATATCCCATAGTTGCTGATCCCGCCCCGAATGTCGCAAGGATCCGCATTGCCATAACGAATGTCAAACAGAGCAGACCGGGAGTCAGCGCCGTGACTTCGGTTTTACCCGTTGGTATTGGAGTCAGTCTCATTAAGAGAGGTGCGACGGGAGGCTGGAGCGGCGGTGGTGAAACGGGCGTCGAGTTAATGGCCGTCGATTCCAAAACAAATGATGTGCTTGTGATGGGTGTTGATCAGCAACAGGCTGCCTTTGCTTCACGGTTCTCGAAGTATGGATCGGCTAAAGACGCTTTCAAGTTCTGGGCTGAACGGATCGTCCTGTTCATCGACGATACCAAGGGTATCAAGAGAGAACCAAAGGAATAACCTAATGTCATCATCTTTTATTGAAGATATTGTTGCGTGTCCCGGATGTGACCTGTTGCAACGTATTCCCGTTCTACCGCCGGGTCGCAAGGCACGCTGCCCCCGGTGCGGCCATACGATGGCCGCCAACAAGCCTGATTCTTTAGAGCGGACGCTTGCTTTTGCAGTTGCGGCAGCTATCACCCTGATCGTCGCCAACACAACACCTTTGATGGGGATTTCAGTTGTTGGACGCCATGTAAGTACGACGATTCTTGGCGGTGTGCTGGAGATGTGGCTGCAGGGGCAGGAAATCACAGCCTTGCTCGTGGCGTTCTGTGCCATAGTCGCACCATCTGTCTATATAGGATTGATGCTATTTATCCTGCTCGCCGCGAGGCGCTCGCCGGCACCCTCATGGACGGGATTTCTTATGCGGATGCTGGATTTGAGTCAGCCCTGGGGAATGGCCGAAGTGATGATGCTTGGTATTCTGGTTGCTTTAATAAAGATTGCCGAAATGGCGACGCTGGTTCTTGGCGTCGGGATATTTGCTGTCGGCGCGCTCATCATTCTTATCGCCGCCATGATGGCCAGCTTCGATCGCGATGAGGTATGGAAGCGAATCCGGTGGGTTGATGAGGAATCTCAGAAAATGACTGCATCTGCCGAAATGGCGGATGTGAGGGGATAAGACTATGAGCGCCGGCGTTCGGACAGGCATTAAATCGGGTTTTGTTTCCTGCGAGGCCTGCGGCCTCCTGATCAGGCCGGCCAATGTCCATAAACCGGGGCATTGCCCGCGATGCGGCGGGAAGCTTGAGCTTCGCCGGCATAACACGATCCAGCGTACCTGGGCCCTCATCATTGCCGCCTCGATCTGCTATATTCCGGCGAACATCATGCCGGTGATGGTCACGAGCACCCTGACATC
>CALMWJ010000278.1 GCA_937873525.1 uncultured Peptococcaceae bacterium
TCTCCCACTGGAACCTAAATCCAGCGCGTCTGCCAGTTCCGCCACTCCCGCACACTTAAGTATAAAAAAATGGCTGGGGCGGCTGGATTTGAACCAACGAATGACGGAGTCAAAGTCCGTTGCCTTACCACTTGGCGACGCCCCAACATAGAAAGCAGAAATGGGGTGATTGAGGGGACTTGAACCCCCGAATGCCGGAGCCACAATCCGGTGCGTTAACCACTTCGCCACAACCACCACAATATGGCGTGCCCACAGGGATTCGAACCCCGGACCGACGGCTTAGAAGGCCGTTGCTCTATCCAGCTGAGCTATGAGCACTTAAAACATGAAGGCTTCCTCTACTACAAGGACGCAAAGGTAATTTTAGCAATAAGGTGCACCTTTTGTCAAGCCTTTATGCTTTTTTTGCAAAAATCCTCCGCAGGGCCGGGGCCATGGCCTGCAGTGCCTTTCCCCGGTGACTGATGCGGTTTTTTTCCTCTCTCGGCAACTCCGCAGTGGTCCTGCCGTCACCGGCCAGGATAAACAACGGATCGTATCCGAAGCCGCCTTCGCCCTTCGGGGCCCAGCCGATGCGCCCTTCGCAGGCGCCTTCGGCGGTGAATTCCCCGCCATCCGGCAGCGCCAGCACGAGGGCTGCCACAAACCGGGCCGTGCGGCGTGCCTCAGGCACCCCCTCCAGGTTCGTCAGCAGGAGCCGGTTGTTGGCTTCATCATCCCCATGCCCTCCGGCATATCGGGCGGAATACACACCAGGCGCTCCGCCCAAGGCATCCACCACCAATCCGGAATCATCGGCCAGTGCGGGCAGTCCGGTGATGTTCCGGGCGCCCCTTGCCTTAATGGCCGCATTGCCGGCGAAGGTGTCGGCCGTTTCCGCCATAGCCCTCTCCAGCCGTTCAAACCGCTCGCTGATTTCCTGGTCATCCTGCGAGGCTGGGAGCCCCCCCAGCGTCTCGGTCCGCCATAGGCCCTCCAGATCTGCCAAGGTCAGGATCTCCACCTCCAGGCCGGTCAGCAGCGCCCTGATTTCCTGCGCTTTTCCGGGATTGCCGGTGGCCACCAGCAAACGGGGCTTCTGATGATCCCCGATCATAGAAACTCCTCTCCCAAGATGGCTTGCTGGCATCGGATCAGTTCCCGGATGCCGACTTCGGCACGGTCCAGCATATGATCCAGCTCCTGACGGCTGAACGCTCTTCCCTCCGCAGTCCCCTGAAGCTCGACCATGCTGCCGCCCCCCGTCATGACCACGTTCATATCCACCAAGGCCCTGCTGTCTTCTTCATAGGCCAGGTCAAGACAAAGGCCTTCGTCAAGTATGCCGATGCTGATGGCAGCCAGCCAGTCATTCACCGGAATCGAAGCGATAAGGCCCTGCGACTTCAGCTTTTTCATGGCCATGCACATGGCAACAAACGCCCCGGTAATGGCCGCCGTCCGCGTGCCGCCGTCCGCCTGCAGCACATCGCAGTCCAGCAGGATGGTTCGTTCCCCCAACCGTCCCAGGTCCACCACGGAACGCAGGGAACGGCCGATCAACCGTTGGATCTCGCTGGTCCGTCCTGTGGGTTTCCCTTTATTGACTTCCCGTGCGGTCCGGACTTGGGTGGACCGGGGCAGCATGGCGTATTCGGCGGTGATCCAGCCCTGGCCGCAGTTTTTCAGAAAGGGCGGCACTTTTTCTTCGATGGTGGCGTTGCAAAGGACACGGGTCTCCCCCACCTCGATCAGAAGGGACCCCTCCGGCCATTTTATATAATGAGGCGTCATTCTGACCGGCCGCAGCTGGTCCATCCCACGCCCGTCTTTTCGTAACATTCGATATTTCCTCCTTTATTCGGAACGACGGAGACTTGGTAAGCCGCGCCGCAGGTTCTTAAAGAACGACCTGTTCCACCCTTTCGATGGGTTGATCCAGAAATAGACTGGCCCCTTTCCGGAATTGCTCGGGGTCCCCGCTGGACACAAAACGCCGCTGAGGCTGAAGGTTGTCCGCCAGCAGTCCCATGCCCGCCAAGATCTCCCGGCCTCGCCGGACCGTTTCGATGGCTGGATCCAGCAAGTCCACCTCCGCGCCCAGAAACACCCGGAAGGCATCGGCCAGAAAAGGGTAATGGGTGCAGCCCATGATCAGCGTCCGGATCCCTTTTTCCTTCAGCGGAGCCAAATATTCCTTGACGGCGGCTTCCACCTGGGGTCCCTCGGTGATGCCGGCTTCCACCAAAGGCACAAAAGCCGGACAGGCCATCATATAAACCGGGCGATGAGGCTGCCTGGACGTGAACATTTTCTGGAAAGCGCCGCTGATGACCGCAGCCTGGGTGGCGATCACGCCCACCGGCGGTTCTGCCGAGCCGTTGCCTTCCTCTTGAAGGGAACCGGCGCCCTTCGGTCCGCATACTTTGTCGACCGCTGGCTCGATCACCCCCACCACCGGAATGGACAAGGCCTGGCGGAGCATGTCATAAGCCAAAGCCGTGCTGGTGTTGCAAGCGATCAGCAGCAACTTGCACCCCTGTTTTTCCAGATAACGGCCGATCTGCAGCGCAAAAAACTTGATTTCTTCAGGATCCCTGGGCCCATAGGGCACATGGGCCGTATCGCCATAATAGATAAAGGATTCATTGGGCATGGCTTTTTCCAAGGCCCGGATCACCGTTAAACCGCCCACCCCGGAATCAAAAACACCGATTGGCGCGTTGTTGCTGAGTGACAAGGTCGTTTCATCCCTTTCGCCTAATTTCCGCATTCCCTGCCGCAGCGCCGTAGCCCTGCCCAGAGGTCCTACTTTCCTTTTTTGATCATGCCGTCGGCAAAACGCTTTTGCTTGGTCATGATGCCGCCCTGGAATTTCCGGGCATCGGTAATGATCGTGAAATTGTCCTCATCCCATTCATCGACGCGGCTGGTCAGTGCTTTGATCAGCTTCCGGCTGACCAGGACCTGCAGGACAAACTGGGATCCCGTATAGCCTTTGCCTTCTAATACGGTTACCCCGTAGCCTTCTTCACGCAGGGTCTGGGCCAGCTGCAGGGGCTTGTTCATGGTGATGATCTGGACGAACTGGACCCCGATAGCCAGCTTTTCTTCAATAAAGCCGCCGACAAAATATCCTGAGGCGTAGCCCAGGGCGTAGGCCAGAAGGTTGGCCGGATTGTCCAGGCTGTCAAACACCTTGCCCAGAACGATGACATAAATGAGCACTTCGAAAAAACCGAGGCAAGCCGCTTTCAGCCGCTCCCCCCGGACCATCATGATGGTCCGCATGGACTGGAGAGACACATCGCAGACCCGGGCGAAAAAAATATAAGCATACCCGGCCAATGCCGTCAAGGTAAAGTATTCCGCCATAAATAATCCTCCTTCAGCAGTTCAGGTCGAAAAGGCTGCGCCAATCAAACAGGAATGGTCATCCGGTCGCTTTCCGGCTCAGGAGGCACTGAAATACTGCCGGAGGCCATTGGCAAGTCCCTGGGCCAGCTGCAGACGATATGCGCCGCCGGCCAGCAAGCGTTCTTCCTCAGGATTGGAAAGGAAGGCTGTTTCCACCAGGATCGATGGGCAGGCGGTTTCCCGGATCACCACAAAATTGCTTTCTTTGGTTCCCAGGTCGGCGCGGCCTCCGGCTTTGACCAGTTCCGCCTGCACCGTCCGGGCAAGCTGAAGGCAAGTGTCTCTTTGGGGCGCCCGCAGAGGATCGTCCGCCGGCGCATAAAAATAAGTGGTATGCCCGCAATACGTCGATTGGGCATTGGAATTGGCATGGATGCTGATGAACAGATCTGCATGGGAATTGCTGGCCACGGCAGCCCGGTCATAAAGATTCATCACCGTTTCTCCCGTATGGGTCATCACCACCGTCGCCCCCATGCCGGTCAAAAGGGTCCGGAGCTTCAAGGCGATATCCAGATTGATGTCTTTCTCACGAATGCCCGTAATCAGGCCCAAAGTGCCAGGATCCACCAGTCCGCTGGCTGTGGTGTTGCCGTGACCCGGATCCACCACGATCACTTTTCCGGCAAGGATGCCGGCGGATGGGGCACCTGCGTCTTCACCGGCTGGAATTTCCTCCGCGGCAGGGGTCTCCGGAGCCGTCTGCCCATCGCCGGAATCGACGCCGGCGCTACCGGATGAAGCTTCCTTATCCGGCTGCCCAGTGCCTTCCTGAGCTAAGACTTCCGTCGTGCTTAGAACCACGGGGTTCACCAGTTTACTGTAATCCCCGGAGATCCAGCCGATGCCGGCGGCGAACTGGACTTTGAACCAGCCGTTCTGGTGGTCCAGAACATTGAGTACGGAGCCTTTGGGCAGGCTGGTCAATATCACACCGCTGAGGGAAGGGGT
>CALMWJ010000279.1 GCA_937873525.1 uncultured Peptococcaceae bacterium
CATGGGCTCCAGGGACCCCAGTCGGAAGCGCACCTGGGGAAACTGAGGCAGAAGCTTGCCCAGCAAACGGCTCAATCCTTCCCGATCGCCCCGGTCCCAGCCATAGGCCCCCAAGTGGATGCCCAGCAGGACGATCTCCCGGTATCCCTCCGCCGCCAGCTCCGCCGTCTGCTGCATAACTTCCTCCTCGGGCAGGCTTTTCCACGGCCCCCTCACATAGGGAATGATGCAATAGGTACAGAATTGCCGGCAGCCATCCTGGATCTTCAGGGTCGCCCGGGTACGGTTCAGACCCTTCAGGCTGCTGTGGGCCAGGGATTCTTCGATGATTTTTACCGGATGGTCCTCCAGGCGCCGCATCCGCAGCTGCCGATCAACCATGTCCGTTAATTGGTCCTTCTCCGCATTGGACACGATCATATCCACATCGCCCGCGTCCATGAGCGCGGCGGCCGCCGGGGCATAGCAGCCCGTCACCACCAGCAGGGCATGGGGACTCCGTTTCCGCAAGCTTCGGATCATTTTGCGGGATTTCTGGTCCGCCATCTGCGTCACCGTACAGGTGTTGATGATATAGGCGTGCGCCGGCTCCTCAAAGCCAACGATACGGTAGCCCTTCTGTTCGAATTCGCGTGCAAACCGCTGGCTTTCACTTTGGTTGACCTTGCAGCCTAAAGTATAGAAGGCAACAGAATACTGATTCATCGTCCCGTGTCCCCCCATAGAAATTGCAGCACCGAGAGCAGCATCAGACCCGCCGTTTCCGTGCGCAGGATGCGCGGCCCCAGGGTCACATTGATTCCGCCGCTGGCTTTAGCCAGCTCCACCTCGCCTGCCGCCATACCCCCCTCCGGGCCAATCAGCATATAAAGACATCCGGCTTCTTCTCTCCCGGTTTCTTCTGATGCACCTTCCGCCTCCTCGAACCGAAGCCTGTCCAGCTTGCCCTTTTGTTTCTCCAGCACCGCGCCCAAGGCCTCGCCGCCCTCCTCCCAGGGAACCAGCAACAGGTCATGGTCATCCAGTTCTCCCAGGAATTTTTTCAGGGTCTGGGGCATATGGACCTTGGGAATCGCCAGGCGGCCGCATTGGCGGGCGGCCTCCGCCGCCACCTTCTGCCACCGCTCCTGCCGTTCCCGGCGTTTCTTGTCCTGATCGAGCTTCACCACCGAACGGGTCAATTCCAGAGGAATGATCTCGCTGACACCCAGCTCCGTAGCCTTCTGGACCACCCACTCCATCTTTTCCCCTTTGGGAATGCCTTGCACCAGACAAGTGCGCAAAGGGCTCTCCCGCCGCTGGGCCACCATGCCGGTCAAGGAAACGGCGGCTTCGTCCCGAGTAATTTCCCGGATCTTCCCCTGATACCCCTTCCCTTCACCGTCAAAAATCTCCACCGCATCCCCTGGCGACAGCCGGAGCACCTTGGACAAATGCTTGAACGCCTCGCCGCGGATCCATGCCGTTTCCGATGAGATCCCGGCCGCAGGCACATAAAAACGCTCCATCATGTTGACCTCGTTTCGAACTTTCTATGGCCGCAGGTAAGTGGCCGCCACCCAACCGCCTTCCCGTTTTTCCCGAAGCAAGCGGAAACCTCTTTGGAGCAACGCCGCCTTGACCTCCTCCTGCCGTTCCTCAATGATCCCCGAAACCAGCAGGTGGCCGCCCTTCCTCAAAAATCCGGCAAAATAGGGACTCATGGCCAGAATGACATCCGCCACGATATTGGCCGCCACAAGATCAAATGTCCCCTCGGCTGATCCATCCCCGGCTGTTTCCAAAGCAGGGCCGCCCAGCCGCTGACGCAGCGCGCCGTCGGAAATGACATCCCCTTGCATCGCGCGGAAGGTCTCCGGATCCAAATGGTTTTTCAAGGCATTCTCCGTCGCTACCCGCACTGAGTTTTCTTCAATGTCCACCGCCGTCGCATCAGCAGCGCCCAGGAGCATGGCGGCGATGAACAGGATACCGCTCCCGCAGCCCAGGTCCAGGATCCGGTCTCCCGGCTGCACCAGCGCTTCCAGCTGTTCCAGGCAAAGCCGGGTGGTATGGTGCTGGCCCGTGCCGAAGCTGGAGCCAGGATCGATCTCCAGGATCTTCCGGCCGCCCTTCTCCTCCCAGCTTTCCCAGGAGGGCTTGACCACCAGCTTTTCTCCTACCGTAAAGGGCTTGAAATACTTCTTCCAGTTGTTGGCCCAATCCTCTTCCTTCACATCGGCCAGCTCCGCGTCCAGCCGGCCGTAAAGCCCTGCCTCATCCTGCCGCTTCATGGCCAAAAGAGACTGCCGCAGCCACTGGAGCTGCTTCCGGCCCTGCGTATTGTCCGCCAGATAGACCCTGAT
>CALMWJ010000280.1 GCA_937873525.1 uncultured Peptococcaceae bacterium
TTAAGCCCTGGCGAACGCCCGGCGTATAAGCCTTTCCGGCCGCATCACCGCCGGCATCGATGATTTTTCCGGTCAGGTTCTGATTCATATCACCAAAGATGACCCCGTCTCCTTTGATGAAATTTTTGGCCTGATCCGTACCTAAGCCCTGAAGGCTGTTTCCGATGGCCGTCTTGCCAAAGCTCTTTGTCAGAGGATTGCTGTTCCGTATCGAGTTGATAAAGGTCCCTGCATTGATATCCGACCAATCCAGACCTTCCGGAATTTTACCGGCCTCCGGCAGAATACCATCGCCAATCACATTCAAAGCCGAATCCAAGGCGCCCTTGGTGGCGCCCTTCATCCCCGACTGGACGATCGAGGTCAGGAAATCCTTGCCCTTTTCCGGTCCGTCCACAAAGGTACCGTACATGCTCTTGCCGGCTTCAGCACCGACATTATAGATATTTTGGGCTGCCTTGCCTGCGGCTTCGCCCCACCGGTCCCCCACCGCGCCGCCCAGCTTGTCCTTCGCGATGTCGCTGAGCCCGCTCAGGGCGCCTTTGCCCAGTTCGGCGGCCATGTTGCCATTGGCCAAGCCCTCGCCCAGGCCCCCGGCCACCCCTTTAAGTCCGGTATACAGAGTTTTGATCGTCTTCCCGGCGGGGCCGGTCAGGTTTGAGAGGATGTCCACGCCGGTGTCGGCGGCCGTCTGGGTCAGTTCCCCCGCTTTGGTCAGAACATTCCAGAAGCCGGCCTTGGCCATTTCGTTCTGGGCAACCTTCTCCTGCCATTCCCGTTCGCGGATCAATTCATCCCGCCGGGCGTTGTTCCGTTCTTCCTTGGCCGCGTTGATCTCATTCTGCAGCTGCTCCATTTTCTTGCGGTGCTCTTCCTGCAGCCGGATGATTTCAGGATCCGGTCCGATGGGGTCCCTCTGCTTCGGCGTATAATCGATCTCGGCGTTGTTGTTCTTCAAGGTGCCTTTGAGGGCGGCCTCCCTTTGGTTAAGGGCTTCGAGCTGACTCTTGACGGCACCGATATCGTAGTTTTTGTGTTGGCCATAGCCGCTTGCCACCGCCTCAAGATAGGATTTCTGTTCCTTCACCTGGATCAGATCCTCCTGTTGCTGGCGAATCCAGTCGCTTTTCGCCGCTTTGGCCGCTTCCTCCTGGGCCCGGGTCACGGCAAGCTCATATTTTTGTGCTTCGATCTGTTCCCTCTGGCTTTTTAAGTAATCGATATAATCCTGATATTGTTTGTTCATAGGCTCATAATTCGGATCCGTCTGATCGGCGGTCGACTGGGCTTCCGACCATTGTTTGGTGTAGGCGTCGATCTCCTGGTCGATCTTGCTTCCTGCGGCGTTTAGCTTGGCGGTTTCCGCATCCATGATTTTGTCCACCAGGGCTTCTTTGGCAGCCGCATCGGCCGCCATCTGCTGGGCAGCAGCCTGGGCTGCCTGGGCTGCCGCATCCATGGCTCCCTGGAGCACCTGGTCTTCGCCGCCGGAATCCCCGCTGCCACCCTGATCTTCGGAGCCTTCCTGATCTTCGGAGCCTTCCTGATCCGCGCAGTCACAGCCAAAAGCAGCCAATCCAAGGATCATGGCAGCCACCGCATC
>CALMWJ010000281.1 GCA_937873525.1 uncultured Peptococcaceae bacterium
ACGGCTGCGTTTTGTATGCATCCATCCGCGCAATGGCAGCTGCTTCCGCAATAACGCTGCGCCAAACACCTTCCGCGCTGGCTCCCTATTTTGTCCCGAAGAGCCGGTCGCCGGCATCGCCCAGGCCGGGGGTGATGTAGCCTACTTCGTTCAATTTATGATCCACGGTGCCGCAGTAGATGGGCACATCGGGATGATCTTTATGGACCCGGGCGATCCCCGTGTCGGAGCCCAGGATGTTCATCAGCTTGATCTTCTTAGCGCCCCGGGCCTTGATGAAGCCGATGGCCGCAGAGGCCGAGCCGCCGGTGGCCAGCATGGGATCCAGCACGATGGTAAGGCCTTCCTTCACCTCTTCCGGCAGTTTGCAGTAATATTCTACCGGTTCCAGCGTCACATGGTCCCGGTACAGGCCGATGTGGCCGATCCGTGCGGTAGGCATCAGCATCAGGATGCCGTTGACCATCCCCAGCCCGGCCCGAAGGACAGGCACCAGGGTCACCTTTTCACCCGTCAGCATTTTGGTTTTGGTCCGTGCCAGAGGCGTTTCCACTTCCACCTCTTCCAGGGGCAGGTCCCGGGTGGCTTCATAAGCCATCAGCATGGCGATCTCATCCACCAATTGGCGGAAATCTTTGCTCCCGGTGCTTTTGTCCCGCAGCATGGAAATCTTGTGCTGGATCAGTGGATGGTCAAAGACCGTCACATTTTCATACCCTTCGTACGTCATTCCCTATCAGCCCTTCTTCCTTTAATATTAAACAACTATATTCAATAACCTCAGTAAACTGCTCGGCCGGCCTATCGCCGGGTGATTCTGGCCCCGACGCCCTGCAGCTTGGCTGCCAGATTGTCATAGCCCCGGTCAATATAATAGGTATTGCTGATTTCCGTGTGTCCCTCGGCAGCCAGGGCGGCAATCACCAGGGCGGCGCCGGCCCTCAGGTCGGTGGCCTTCACCATAGCCCCCTGCAGCCGGCAGGGTCCTTCCACCACGGCACTGCGTCCGTTGATGCGGATGTCCGCGCCCATCCGGCGCAATTCCTCGGCATGCATGAAGCGGTTTTCAAAAACGGTTTCCGCAATCACGCTGGCCCCTTGAGCCCTGGTCATCAGCGCCATATACTGAGCCTGCATGTCCGTGGGGAATCCCGGATAGGGCAGCGTCTTGATGTCCGCGGCACTCAAAGTCTGCGGCGCAAGGATATGCAGCGTGCTGTCGCCTTCGGTGATCTGGCAGCCCACCTCGACCAGCTTGGCGATCACCGGCTTCAAATGGTCCCCGATCACATTTTCCAAAGTCAAATCACCGCCGGTAATGGCAGCCGCCATCAGATAGCTGCCGGCTTCGATCCGGTCAGGAATGACCTGATGCTCACAGCCGGTCAATTCCGAGACCCCTTCGATTTTGATGATTTTCGTGCCGGCGCCCCGGATCCTGCCGCCCATGCTGTTGATAAAGTTTGCCAGGTCAACGATCTCCGGTTCCTCGGCTGCGTTTTCGATCACCGTGGTCCCCTTGGCTAAGGCCGCTGCCATCATCAGGTTCTCTGTGGCGCCGACGCTGGGAAAATCAAGGTAGATCCTGGCGCCGCGAAGCCCGTTGGTTTGGGCGGTCACATACCCCTGCTCCTTGCTCATCTGAACGCCCATGGCTTCAAAGCCTTTGAGATGAAGATCGATGGGCCGTGTTCCAATGGCGCAGCCTCCCGGCTGTGAAACCCTGACCTTGCCCATACGCGCTAAAAGAGGCCCCATCACCAAGATGGAGGCCCTCATTTTCTGAACGATTTCGTCGGAAGCTTCGCAATGGGAAATCTCCGAAGCATCCACATACAGGTCCTTGCCGACCCAGTAGGTCTTGGCGCCCAGGCTTTCAAGAACCTGACAAATGACCTCCACATCGGCCAGCTGCGGTGCGTCGATGATCCTGCAGGGAGTTGAACTCAATAAGGATGCAACGATCACCGGCAGCACGGCATTTTTGGCCCCGCTGACATTGATCGTGCCTTTCAGAGGGACGCCGCCCTCGATGATGATCTTGTCCCCTCCCATGATGTTCCCCCTTAAATACGGCTTTCTTTCATTATATCTGTTTATTTCACATTGTTAAATATTATATCATATCAGCGGTCGCCGCAATACTCTATATTCTCCCTATGCCGCCAGTCTGGCTCTAAGACGGGCTGAAACCCGCTCCGCAAGGATCCGAGGGAACGGACTCATGCTTCTAAATTCTCGAACCCGCTTCCAATATCTAGAATTATGAGAAGTGTCTGTTTTCTTAATCCCCCTGCGCCTCCAAAATTATTTCCTTTCCTTGTTCGCTCAAAGTCTTCTATTTTTTAGAATATTTTGCATTTGACTTGCATATGCCCCTCTCCGGCACATAGTAAAAACCTTTGTATTCCCTTGTTTTTATATTTTTTCAAAATTTGTAATTTTGGCACAATAGATGCATAATTTACGTTTGGCAAGCTTTTCGGCATAATGTGTTCCCTCAGGGAACACGCCGGCTAGCCCACCCGTTCCTCGCAAGATTTTATTATTCTGAAAAGGAGTGATGCCGCAATACCCAAAGACCCTCCAGCGCTTCGGGGCCCTTTCCCCTCATGGTCCCGGTATGCAGGCGCCAATCCGGCAAACCGCCCACCAAGGATACGGATTTTACCCACATGAAAGATAGGAGGTTTGTGCATGCTCATTGTTATCGTACCTATTATTGTCCTGCTATCCATCATCTTGATCAAGAAAATCCCCTACATTGGCGGCAACATTCAAATCGCCCTCATTCTCACCGGTCTTATCGCATTGATTATGGGCGGCTTCTACAACCCCGTGGACTGGGCCAAGGCTTGGATCAGCGGCATCGACCGCATTGCCTGGGTCATCGGGCTGTCCTTCTTCGGCAGCATTTATGCTGAAACCCAAGTCAAAATGGGCACCATGGACACCGTCATAAGCTACCTGAGGGCCATCTTCGGCCATTCGCCCAAGGGCTTGATTTCCGTCGTGGTCGTTGCCCTGGTCATCGCCGGCTCCCTGCTGGGCGATGCCATCGCCGCTTCCACCGTCATCGGCGTTCTGGTCATCAAATCGCTGGCTGAAATGGACATGAACGGCGAACAGATCTGCTGCACCATCGTCATGGGTGCCAGCTTAGGATCTATCATGCCGCCTATCACGCAAGCCATCTTTCTGGCCGCTGCGCTGCTGGGCATTTCCCCCGATCCGGTGGTGAACATGGGTTATTTTACCGTCGGCTTCGGCGTTCTTCTTTGTACTCTTTACGTGGCCTACCGCTTCATTAAGATCAAATCTCTGCCTGAAGACCTGATTCCCAAGGAATCCGGCTGGCAGATCATCAAAAAGCATTGGTCGACCCTGGTGCCCCTGATGATCCTGGTGGTCCTGATCGTGCTGCGTACCGGCTTCAAGATCGACCTGCTGACCTTGAGCATCGGACCTTTCCTGAAATGGCTCTCCACCATCACCATTATCAAGGGGATGTCCAACCTCATCGTCATGTCCATCATCATCGTTACCCTCATCAGCTTCCTGTATCCTGCCGTCTATAAGCAAGCCGGCACTGTCCTGAAAGACGGCGTCCGCAACGTCAAGAGCAGCTTGGGCGTGCAGCTGTCCGCCGGCTTGATGCTGGGGGCCTTCTACATGGCCGGTCAGATCGAAGCGGTCAAGAATTTTGCCATGGCGCTGAACCAGACCCTGTTGAAGCTGGGCGGCGGCGGCGCATTGTGCCTCATCGGCATGCTGACCGGTTCCCAGACCACCTCCCAGAACACCATCTTCTCCTTCCTTGGCCCAGCCTTGGTTCAGATCGGTGTGGATCCGGTCCATGCCGCCATCGCCGGTTCCCATCTGGC
>CALMWJ010000282.1 GCA_937873525.1 uncultured Peptococcaceae bacterium
CCGATTTCGGCCGTGACCTTCCAGCCGGCTGCCGTGGCAGGCGGGCCAGCTGAATATGCCGCATACTCTGCAGAAAAATCCGAGTTATCGGCAATACCGGCTGCTTCAAAACCAGCACTGACACCGATTAGATTGATGCCGCCCAGAAAATAATCGGAGTCCACCGCCGGACAATCCGTCACATCGGTGAAAGGCTCTGCCGCATGGGCAGTGTTCATCACCGTCAGCCCGGGATGGGTCATTTCAATGGATTCCACAGAACCGGCGGCCGTATCGAACAGGGTCACCGGTCCTGGGTTCATATCCGCAATGATGCCCGTATAGGTCTTTGTCCCGCTGGTGGCTGTGATGGTCCAGTTTTCAGGATCCGGTGCCGCCGCGTCATGATGAACCGCACTGAAGGTCAGATTTCCGCCGGGGGTGAACTGTCCGACGGCTCCATGGTCAACCAGCGTCATGCCGCCGAAGATCGATGCGACGCCGCTGGGAAAGGAAACGGTTCCTTCCTGATTGGTGAAGGTTGTGGATAGGCTTCCCAGGGCGGCTTCCGTACCGGGAAAGACATTGGTCGGATCCGTCGAAACCGAAAAGATCCCGGCTGGATGTTCAATACCTCCATTGGCTTCGGTTATGGCGTCCTGGATGGCTTTGTTCAATTCAGCAAGATCGCTGAACCGATGGGAGGCATTCAGTTTTATGGTGATCCCTGCGCTGGTGATGGAGGCTTTTGCCGGCTGGCCTCCGGGAAGGGTCGGGTCGGATTCAAAAAAGAAGGTGATATTGCCATCCGTGGTTTGTTTGGAAGAGGTTATAGAATACGTTACCCCATTGATGGTTTCCAAGGCCGAAGCCACGGAAGCCTGGACATTAGGCACGGCAATCTGGATCTTGCTGGCGCTTGGTGATTTTCCGAGTGGATCGCCGCAGATGCCCAGCACATAATTGCCGTTGTTATCCACCAGATTGCCGGAAGCGTCGATGCTCAGCTGGCCGGCCCGGGTATAATAGGTATTGCCGTCAGCATCCTGGACTTGAAAAAAACCTTCTCCCGCAATGGCCAGGTCCATGGCGTTGTCGGTCATGGAAAAAGTTGCCCGGGTTTGAATCACATCCACACTGCCCAGCTGGACTCCGTAACCGATCTGGCTGGGATTCGTGCCGCCGTTGGTGCTGGTGGCGCCGGTGGCGGCGCTGATCGTCTGATAATAAACATCGGAAAAAGAAGCTCTGCCCGCCTTGAAGCCATAGGTATTGACGTTGGCGATGTTGTTGCCGATCACGTCCATTCTGGCTTGATGTGCTTTCATTCCTGAAACACCGGAATACAAAGATCTGATCATGCTTGACTTTCTCTCCTTTTCTGGGAACTGTTCGGATCCCTCAGTCAGTCAGGATCCGATTTTAGCTTCCTTAAAGGTCCGGCTAAATAATGACAGTTCCATCGATATTTGTGAATACGCTGCCCTTTAAATCATCCTCTTGGACCGTGGTGACCACCGTGTTGTTCTTCACGCTGACGATAAAAGCCGTCTTGTCGATGAGGATCAATGGCGCTTGCAGCCCTTTTTGTTCGGCCAGCCTGAACCCTTCGTTCAACCGGTTGAGATGGCTTTCTGAAAGTGCAATGTTTCTCTGGGCGACTCGGGCGGCTGCATGTTTCGAAAAGACGATATCCCGGCCGCTCTGAAGCTGTTTTTCCAGCAACGTCTGGAAAGCCGTCGCGGTTTTTGGCTTGGGCTCCGCTTTGGCCGGAGGGGCAGGAACCGCTTGAGTGTGGGTGATTTGCCGGATGATCCGGTTGTACTGGAGTTGATCCATCGGCGAACCTCCTTTCCTAGTTCTCAGCCTCTGCCTCAGCCTCTGCCTCGACATCGTTTTCGGTCAAGTCCGCGGACAAAGCCTCTGCCACAGCCTTTGCAAGGGCCTCCGGCAGATCGGCTGCAGCGTCTTTCCCGGAATTTACTGAAATGACCTGGTCCAGACCATAAAATGTTCCATCAACCAAAATCTTAAAATCATCATTTGCTAAAGAAACCCTCTCAACGATCCCGGTAACTTGGGAGGCGTTGCCGCCAACTGAATACTTTGTCAGGACCACTTCCTTGCCCAACAAAGACATGGTGTAATTGGATTTTGAGTACCCAGCCAGCGTCTGCATCTGCTGCATGGAGGAAAACTGCGCCATCTGAGTAAGAAACTGGCTGTTGTCGGTGGGGTTCAGAAAGTCCTGATTGGACAGCTGCGTGATCATCAGCTGCAAGAAATCCTCCACGCTGACATCCTTGTCACTCTGATCCGCATAGACCGCATCAATGGCTGTTCCTCTGGCTTCCGTCGCTGCAGCAACAGCCCGAAGCTTTGAAGGGTTTGAGAACGCGGCATATGAATTCAGAATCGAAGCCATGGCTAATTCAAGCCCCCTTTCTTAAATGTATTGGTCTAAAAGCGCCTTGCCGGTCATCCGTCGTTCCCCAACGTCGAAAGCCTGCACATCATCCATTGCGCCGAGCCCAGGCAGCTCGGGCTTGATGTTGCTGAAGCGATGTGGTTCCGGATTGCCCTGCCCGTTCCAGGACTGCCGGCTGTTCAAATCGAAGCCTCCATAGGATGGCCGCTCATCCCTCGAAGCAGCGGACGACGTCACGGATTGGATGTCGGTTTGATAGGGCCGCAGGGCTTCCTTCAAGGCTTCAAGGTGTCGGCTGACCAGCTTTTCGGTTTCCGGCTTGGAGGTTACCATGCTCAAGGATAGCTCCCCGTTGTTTTCTGAAATTTTTACGGTGATTTCTCCCAGGCCTTCCGGTGAAAGCCGGATCACAAATTCTTTTTTTCCGGTCAAAGCGGCATTCCCAGCTCCTTGTTGCAGCTTCTCCAAAAGGCCAGCTGGATCGATCCCATCGGGTCCCGGGGCAATGGGTTGGGCATTTTGAGCATCCGGCATCCGGAAGGCGGCCGGCGTCTGCTCGACGTTATCCGGGCCTTTTCCAGGGATTTTTTCTTCCGTGAAAGCGTCGGCGCCGGAACGCAGCTGCTCCAAGGAGGACATTTCACCGCGCATCCCGTCCGATGCCGCGGCTGGCCGTCGATTCAAGGTTTGATATTGGCCTGCATCGTAAGCTTTTTGAATGGATTCAAGCCCCGGATCCGGATTGGAATCCTTCGCAAGAACGGCCATACTTGCCGCATAGCGTCTCGCCTCGCTTCGGGTCTGGCCCTGTGGTCTATTTACCATCGGATCGGAGGGACTGCCGTCGGTTTCCGCTGGAGCCTCCAAAGGAGGGTCAGCGATTTCCCCGGGCAGGGAGAAAGGGACGCCTGATTCCGGTTTCATCCAAGGATTCCCTGTTTCTAAAGCCTGCATCGAATCCGAAACCGCCGTTCCTGTAAAAGGCAATACCTCTGCGTTCAATGGGGACGGATCATCGTTCGTTCGAATGACTTCAGAGAGGTTCAGGGCATCCCCGGGGTCAGCAGTTCGCATTGTGATAAGCTGGATTGCTGCTTGAACTGCGGATTCCTGATCCAAAGACGTTCTGTCTGCGGACGCAAGTCGGTCTGACGCTGGTTGCGGGTCATCCCCTGAGGCCTTGCTTTCCTCCCGTTCGCGCTTCTTTGGATGAGGTCGGCTGGAGATCTTTTCAGGTTCAGCGGGCGCGGCCTTCAGGTGTTCCTGATCGAAAAAGCTCCGGAAGCCTTTTCCGACGTCAGATTTTAACGGATCATGAGGCGCAGCGGCACAGGGCGAAGGCTTCCGGGTATTCATGACAATATTTATAAACTCACCTCCTTTCAATGATCTTATGGTGAACCGTTATGGCCATAGCATACCGGTCTTACCCTAGGGGAACAAATTGGATCAAATAACCTTTTTCCGAAAGGAACGGGCAAGAACAAATTCCTCGATCCGCAGCTCCTCCGCCTTAGCGATGAGGGCCTTATGCTCCTCCCTTTGCCGGTCATGAATCGACTCCATTTGCGACACTTCTCTGGACAGTCCAATCACGGCCGTCATCTGGCGGCTGATCAGGGTCTTCAAGCTTCCCTTCTCTTTTTGAAACGATTCCAGCTGACGATGCAGCTGTTCGATTTGAAATCGAAATCCGCGGATTTTCAGGGCCGTGATGCCCAGACGGAGCGCTTCACGGAATTCGTTGTCCAGCCGGTCGGCGAGCCTTAGATTCTCGTTTATTTTTTTATCCATCTCCATTTTTTTGCTGTTCAATCCG
>CALMWJ010000283.1 GCA_937873525.1 uncultured Peptococcaceae bacterium
CCAGGCTGCTTTAACAGCGGAGGGGGACGGGGACTTTTTGCGAGCGACGCAAAAAGTCCCCGTCCCCTGTTGCTTCAATCGCCGCAAAAAGTCCCCGTCCCCCTCCCCACATGCATAACAAAAAAACATGAAAAAACAGACAATTCTGATAAAATATCTTGATTTTTGCCTTCCCATCTCTTATAATAAAATCAACCCAAGAAATAACGAAAGTTACGTATTGGGCACCTTGAAGAGTTTGCCCGACCTGAAGGAAAGCTTCAGAGGCTCAAGGTAAATAGCTGCAAGGCTAAAAAGAGAATATACAGGAAAATCTGCAGATGTGGTCAGGTTCCCCCTTGATATACACATCCTCCAGGCACCTGGATAGATCTCAACATTACCTGTACAAGCACTCAAAGAGACGACCGGATGGATCGAAAGGCAAACATCAGTAGCAAGGCAGTAATCAAACTGCGGAAGCGAAATTCAAGGAATTCTAGAAGGAGGCATGCAGAATTGCAAAGCCATCCCAAGGATTAGGGCAGGCAGGATTGGTTCTAGGGAGAATCATGAATGCTTGCTCTAATTCATTTTTTAAAGAATCAGGCGCAGCCCGAAGCATCCTGCAACGATGGGTGACTTGCGGTGTCTTGTTGACCGTTCTTGAATAAAACCTGCAGTATAAAATCCCTCCCATATCGGTTATACTGTTATTTGAAATAAACATTACCCAACATTGACAGCGAGGGCGGAGGAATCCAATGATCAAAGCATATCTGGCCGGCATTTCCACCACATACGAAGGGGAGGACATTCAGGTGCAGTACTGTATTCTGGAAGATGAAGCCCTGATCGCCAAGCAAGCGGTTTTTCTGGATTACCGCAAACCGGCCATCGTCGGGCAGGTCGCCCTGCAGACCCTCTTGAATGTACTGAAGGACAAGGCAGATCAGGACATCGTGATCTGCATGAACGACGCCACCATCCACGAGGTCATCAAGGGGACCACCACCACCCGCAACCAGGATGTCCTGAAAATGGCGGTCATCACCCGAAAACGCCTCAGCCGTTTTCCGAAGCTTGTGATCCAGGATGTGGGCAAGGATCCTGAGGCCTTGGCGGAATGGACAGAGATGCTGAAATTCGAACACTGAGCCGGCAATCCATGGCATGCCGCAAGAAAGACGCGAAGGATGGCTTCATGAAAAAAAAGAATCACGCGCCCGGGCGCGGATCAAAGACCGCCGAAAAAACAACACGCCTGCGGGTTTCGGAGCCTGCTGAGCTGATGGCTTTCCTGATGGAAAAATTGCCGGATCACAGCCGCAGCAGCGTCAAGGCCCTATTGACACGAGGACAGGTCACTGTGGACAATGGGGTGGTTACCCAATACAACCACTCGTTGCAGCCGGGCCAGAGCGTGGCAATCGATTGGTCCGGTCCCCGGAAAGCAGAGACGATGAAGGGCCTGGAGATCCTCTTCGAGGACCCCGATCTGATCGTGATCAGCAAACCATCGGGCCTTCTGACCATCGCTTCCGAAAAAGAGAAGGAAAAAACGGCCTACCATCTGCTGGCAGACCACGTGCGGACAACCGATCCGGGCAAACGGCTTTTTATCGTACACCGTCTGGACCGGGACACCTCCGGCGTCATGCTCTTCGCCAAAAGCGAGGAGGTCAAAAACAAATTGCAGAGCCAATGGAAGCGGCTTGTGACGGAACGGAGCTATGTTGCGGTGGTGGAGGGCCTGGTCCGCAAACCGGAGGGCACCATCGCTTCCCGCCTGACGGAGACCAAGACCAAGCTGATGTATAGCACCACCGCGCCCGGAGAAGGGGTTGAAGCCGTGACCCACTACAAAGTGCTTCAAAGCGCGTCGGCACGGTCCCTGCTGGAGCTCCAACTGGAAACCGGCCGAAAAAACCAGATCCGGGTCCATATGAAGGATATGGGTCACAGCATCGTGGGCGATAAAAAGTACGGCGCCCAAACCAATCCCATTGGCCGTCTGGCCCTGCACGCCCGGATCCTGGCGTTTCGCCACCCGGTCACCGGCCAGCCTTTGCGTTTTGAATCGCCCATTCCAGCTGAATTCCTGCGCCTTGTGCCTTAGGACCGGGGCAGTATGCGTACAAGCCGCCCTGGGAGGCTTTTCGGGAGGATGATATGAAGCTCGCCTCGCTGATGAAGCTGTCTTTTTTCGGACTAACCACCATTTTGTTCCGGCGGGAAGACCCGCTGATCGGGTCCCTGATCCTGACGGACCGCTGCAATCTGTCCTGCCTGCACTGCGCCGTCAGCATGGCCGACGGGGCGGTCTATTCCTATGAAACCGTCCGGGAGGATATGAAGACCTTGCATTCCCAAGGCGTCCGCATCCTGTTCTTCTATGGCGGCGAGCCCTTCCTCTGGGAGGATGGGGACAGGCGCCTGAGGGATTTGGTCATCGAGGCGAGGGGCATGGGCTTTGATCTGGTCAGCGTGGTGACCAACGGCACCTTTCCTCTGGATTTGCCGGAAGCCGACCTGATCCTGGTCAGCCTGGACGGCAGCCGAGCCAGCCACAATCGGATCCGCGGCGACACCTACGACCGGATTATGGAAAACCTCCGGCAGGCGCCCGCGAACAACCTTTGCCTTTATATGGCCATCAATTCGATCAACCGGGAGGACATCGAGGCCGTCTGCGAAACTGCCCGGACCACACCTCACGTCGAGGCGGTGTCCTTCAATTTTCATACGCCCTATCCCGGCACGGAAGGGCTGCAGCTGAGCCGGGAGGAAACCCTGGAGGCCGTCCGCCGCATTACCGCCTGCATGGCCAAGGGGGAACCTGTACTGAATCTTTGCAGCGCCCTGCCCTATGCGGCGGCGCACCGTTTCAAAACGCCCTGCCGGCAATGCGTTGTCATGGAGAACGGAAAACGATGGATCTGCGGCCGCTGCATCGACATTGAAGGCTTATGCAGCGCGTGCGGATTCTTATTTGCAGCGGAATTTTCCCTGCTTTTTGGCGGAAATCCCAGGGTGATCCTGGATTTCATAAAAACCTATGGCAGATACCTTTTAAAGGGATCATTTTTAATGGGAGCAAGACCGGAGTAAATAGCCACACGAAGTTTAAAGTTTGAAGATTCAGACAACATCTGATAGAATGAATATGAACGATGGCCTACGATTCGAGAGGAGGATATTTATGAGCTATAAGATCGTTCGGGAGTTCCCCGATGACATCATCTTCCAAGATGCCGGGCTATGCATTACGCTCTATCAGACAACGCATCGGGGCACTGCAGAAAAGAAGAAGGATATCATAACCTACAAAAATATCCTTGAAAAAATTAAAACTATTCTAAAAGAGAAGTATCCGCAAGAGGAGCCAGATCGGCTGATGGCGCCGCTTTACGAGCTGAATCAAGATCAAGACTTTTGGAATCATACCTTGGATGGGCTGGCTATCTTAGCGAACATAGACCGTTGCATCGTATATAAGTTGGCTCGGCCAGTAAACGACATGTTTTCTGTTTCCAAAAGCTTTCATCTCAATCCGCTCCTTAGAGCATTTCAGTCAGCGGATGAGTATCAGCTTCTTGGGCTGAGTGGAAAAAATTTCTCGCTTTACGAAGGCAACCGTTATGGTCTTTCAGAAATAGAAATCAATACCGGGATTCCAAGGACGATCGATGAAGTGCTTGGTGAACAGCATACAGAGAGATACCTGACCCATGGTTCCTACGGCGGCACAGGCGGCGTTTCTATGTTTCACGGGCATGGGGGAAAAAAAGACGATGTTCTCATCGATTTAGAAAAGTATTTCAGATATGTGGATCAAATCATTCTGGAAAATTATTCAAAGAATTCAAAGCTGCCGCTCCTCCTTGTCTCTTTGGCAGAAAACCAAGCGATATTTCGCAAAATAAGCAACAATCCCTATTTATTGAAAGAGGGGGTCAAGGCTTCCTATGAGGCCTTTGGTATGGAACAGTTGAAAGACCAGGCATGGAAAATTTTTGAACCGTTGTACCTGGAAAAGACTAAAACGCTTGTGGAGGGCTTCATCAACGCAAAAGCAAACGGCCTGGGGTCTGATGATTTGCAGAATGTTGCCAAGGCTGTTTTTGAGAAACGCGTGAAAACATTTTTGCTTGAAGCGGACCGGCGATTGCCAGGCAAATATGACGAAAGCAACGGAAGCGTCCATTCATACAGTACGATGGAGACCGATCAAGGAGATATACTTGATGATTTGATCAAAGCTTTGCTCAAAGACAAAGGGGAGGTCATTGTGCTGCCAAAAGAAAGAATGCCCAGCACCGCAGGGGTAGCTGCAATTTACAGATTTTAATGATTCTGATTTAAAATGAATTTCGAAATCACAACAGCATAGACAGTCAAAAATTCATTTTCAGTTGACGCACTGAAAATGAATTTTTGCATGGGTGTATGAATCGGACATTGAATTTATTACTTTGGGATGTTAGAATCATTTAAGCCAATTTCCGGAGAGAGAAGAGGTGCTTTATGATCGAAGAAATCCTGAAATTCAACCGGGCGTTTGTGGAAGGCAAGCATTACGAGCAGTACATCACCGGCAAGCTTCCCAACAAACGAATCGCCATCGTCAGCTGTATGGATACCCGGCTGACGGAGCTGCTGCCGGCAGCCCTTGGGGTCAAAAACGGCGATGTAAAAATGATCAAAAACGCCGGCGCCGTCATTTCGGCCCCTTTCGGCAGCGTCATGCGCAGCCTGATCGTGGCTGTCTACGATCTGGAGGTGGACACCATCCTGGTGGTGGGCCACAAGGACTGCGGCATGCAAAGCATCGACAGCCAGGCTCTTTTAAATAAAATGAAGCAACGGGGCGTCACCCAGGAAACCATCGACATGGTCCGTTTTTGCGGCGTCCATTACGAACAATGGCTGCAGGGGTTTGACTGTGTGGCCTCCTCGGTCAAAGCCACCGTGAAAAACATTGAGGACCATCCGCTGATGCCAAAAGACATCAAGGTCTACGGCCTGATCATGGACCCCGTTACCGGGCAGGCCGATCTGGTGTAAGCTGCCGGGAACCTTGCTGCTCTATTTTCCATACTTTCAAAGCCGTCTGCAACAGCTTCAGACGGCTTTTTCCATTGGGAGGGCATTGTTAGAAATCAGGCGAAGCTCGTTATCACAATAACGAAATAGTCGTTATTGCAAAACAAGTTTGTTAGGGGATCATGAAAGCAGGTCTAAATAAAAACTATGGTTGAAGCCGGAGGCACTCTCCTTTATCATTCAAAGCAAGACGAGAAAAGAGGCCCGCTCAGTACCGGAAAGGCCAAGCTGCAAAGCGCACGAACGTGAATGAAGGAGAAAGCGTATGGAAAAAATCATGATCGATTACCTTGCCCATGAATCCGATACAGACGTCACCTTGATGGGGATCCAGTACAAGAACATTGATTTCCATACCGAAATGACCGCGGAAATCCAGGAAGCGGTCAATACACTTTTCGCAACCCTAAACCGGATCAGCGATCAGATCGATGCGGAGTGCTGTCTGGGATAGTCCGATCCTTTTGCCGCAAAAAAAGACTTCACGCGAAGTCTTTTTTTGTTTTAAAGAGGCAGCGCCCTTGAAAACCTATAAAACCTATCTTAAAATGGGGAATATAAGGGGGAGCAGAATGAAGATTTCAACCAAAGGGCGCTATGCCCTTCGAATCATGGTCGATCTGGCCCAGCACCAGACCGGAGAATATATTCCGCTGAAAGAAATCGCCGAGCGTCAGGAAATCTCGGAAAAGTATTCGGAAATGATCGTTGGGCTTTTGAGCAAGTCCGGTTTTGTCCTCGGCTCCCGGGGCAAAGGCGGCGGATACGTTCTGGCCAAAGGACCGGAAAAGATCACCGTGGCTGAGGTTTTAAAAGCGGTGGAAGGGAGTCTGTCTCCGGTGGCTTGTTTGGGATTGGCGGAGCAAGTCTGTCCAAGGGCCCAGCGGTGCACCACCCTGCCCATGTGGCGGGAGCTGGACCGGCGGATCGAGGAATATCTGCAGAGCGTGACCCTGGCCGATTTGGCGGAGCATGAATGAAACGTGTTTTTATATTTATCACTATTGTATTATAAGAAAACGTGCTAAAATATTAGCCTAAGGAAACTTTCAAACCATATGGAGGCTCATCGATCATGACCGATATGTTTCGAATCACCGCATGGATCATAGGCTTTCTATTGACGATTTTCGCCTCCTATTTCGTATTGGTGGCACTCTTTTCATTGCTGCCCCAGAAACGAAAGGAAAAATTCCCGCCTCAATTCAAGTTCGCGATCCTGGTGGCAGCCCGCAACGAGGAGCTTGTGATTGGCGATCTGATCGACAGCGTTCAGAACCTCAATTATCCCAAGACGCTCTATGATTTGGTAATTATCCCCAACAACTGCACCGACCGCACCCAAGAGATCGCCCAGGCCAAAGGGGCCAAGATTTTTGAGTGCAAAAGCGTGATCCGGTCCAAAGGGGACGTGCTGAAGGAGTATTTCGACAGCATCCTGCCGCAGGGCGACATCTACGACGCCTTCTGCATCATTGACGCCGACAATCTGGTCCACGAGGACTTCCTCATGGAGATGAACCACGCCATGGGCCGTGGGGCCAAGGTGGGACAGGGTTACCGGGAGAGCAAGAACCCTTACGACAGCATGATTTCCAGCTGTTATACTATTTTTTATTACATGGACGACCGGTTTATGAACACGGCCAGGGAGATCCTGAACCTTTCCGCCCTGATCAACGGGAGCGGCTTTTTTGCCAGCATGGAGGTGATCCGGAAACACCAGGGCTGGCACACCACCGCCATGACGGAGGATGTGGAGTTTACCGCCCAATGCGTACTGTCCGGAGACCGGGTCCATTGGGTGCCCCATGCCATTGTGTATGATGAACAGCCCCTGACCTTTTCCCAGTCCTGGAATCAAAGGATCCGCTGGTCCGCGGGACTGCTGCAATGCATGAAGATGTATTTTACGAAGCTGGTCAAACGGGCCTTCACACAAAGAGACTGTTCCAGCTTTGACCTTGCTATGTTTTTCCTGATTCCCATCATCCAGGTCATTGTCCTGGCTGCGGTCGTGTGGATCATCGCCTACAATCTTCCGATCGTCTGGCATGCCGGTCTGGGCCATCCCATTTTTGTCAGCCGGGTCATCCTGCCCATTGTATACTCCTACATCGTCACCACGGGCATCGCCTTGGCGGTCATTCTGCTGGAACAAAAAAAAGTGCGGAAGATGCTCAAGGGGATCTTCGGCTTCTGGTTTTTTATCGTCAGCTGGCTGCCCATCAATGTGGCCTGCTTCATCCGGAAACAGACGGTCTGGCTGCCCATCAAGCATACCCGGGCGGTCAAGATCGATGATCTGGACATCCATAAGGACTAAATCAAAGGCAGGTTGCTGAAGTGCACCTCACAGGCTAGAAATCGATCGAACGCTTGGAGGTGCACTTTTTGAATATATCAGACAAGGAGGCCTTTCATGAACCGCCCAGGCGACAACCCATATGCAAAGATAGGTTGTCAAAGGTGAAGGCTCATGTTAAAATGCTAGTATACCATTTGCAATCATAAGAATTAAGGAAACATGAAACATACGCATTGATAAGGAACGATCCGTGGTTCACGCAGAGGTCCCAAGGGAAGGCAATTTATTTTCGGAATATTCTGAGCATGCTGCGGATCGATGTCTGCAGCTTTATATTTTTCAAATCGATGGATGGAGGAAAGACGATGCATCAAAACAACCTGATTCGGGTCGGGATCGGTTTTGCAACCGGCAGAAAAAGTTTCCAGAAAGTATTGAGAAGCTATATCCATAATTGGGAGGAATCCGG
>CALMWJ010000284.1 GCA_937873525.1 uncultured Peptococcaceae bacterium
GGAATAAAAGAAGCGCCTCCGGAATGCAGTTTAGAGCATTCAGAGGCGCTTTTCTCATTATGACGAAGGTGAATCCGCCTTATTTCCGATAGCCCATTTCCGCGGAAATGGCCCGGGCTGCCGTATCGATCAGCTCCTGCGCCAGAATAAAATCTTCCCCGGTCATGCGGCGGAACATGCCGGTCACCCCGATGGCATATCGTGCCGTGCCGGAGACATCAAAAATCGGTGCCGCCACGGCACGCAGCCCGATGCGGTATTCCCCGTTCTCCAGCGCAAAGCCCCGCTCCCGGGTCGCGGCCAGTTCCGTCACAAGTTTTTCCGGATCGGTCAAGGTGTGGGGCGTATAGGCAAGCATTTCCGCAGGCCGCAGAATGCCTGCAGCCTGCGCCGGCGGCATATAAGCCAGCATCGCCTTGCCAAGGGCCGTGCAATAAATCGGGAGCCGCGATCCGATGTTGGTCACCACCCGTAAGCCCCCCGCCGTATCCAGGGCATCGATGATCAGCACTTCATGATGGTCGATGGCGGCCAGCTGGACCGGCTCTCCGGTTTCCGAAGCAATGTGCTGGATATGGGGACGGGCGGAACGGACAATATCCCAGGATTGGCTGACCAGACTGCCGAGCTCGAATAGACGCACCCCCAACCGGTATTTTCCATCCGCGGTCTGCTCGATCCAGTGTTCGTCCCGCATGGAAGACAGCAAGGCATGACTGGTGCTTTTAGGAAAACCGGACTTGCTGGACAGTTCCTGCAGGCTCAGGGGCTGTCTTGCATCGGCAAGACCGTTGATCAGGCGGATGGCTTTGGACACAGCCATCACTTTATTCGTGCTTTCAGACATATGAATCATCCAATCTTTAATATTTCCATGGGCAATTTCCACGGCTTGAACGGTAATATTCTGCATGACTGAACGATAATCCTGCAATGCAGAATATAAAGCGTTGTACTCGCTTGAGAATAATGCTAAGATAAATCCATCAAACGTTGAGGTGCTTTATGATCGATCCATTTGGAAGAACCATTGATTATCTGAGGATTTCCGTCACCGATCTGTGCAATTACCGCTGCGTCTATTGCATGGGTGAACAGGGTGTCCGGAAACTCTCTCATAATGATATCTTGACCGTTGAAGAAATCGTCGACATCGCGGCCCAGGCTGTACGCTGCGGCATACACAAAATCCGGATCACCGGGGGCGAGCCCTTGGTCCGCAAAGGCATCCTGCCCATCTGTGAAGGGATTTCCGCCCTGGCGGGCATTCATGAGCTTTGCCTGACCACCAACGGTGCGCTGCTGCCTCAATATGCCGGCGCTTTGAAGAAAGCGGGCGTCGATCGTCTGAACATCAGCCTGGACACCCTGGATCCTGAGAAATTCAAGCGCATCACCCGGATCGGCACCCTGCAGGATGTGATGGAAGGCCTCGAGGCTGCCGAAGCGGCAGGCTTTACCCGCCTCAAGCTGAACACGGTCCTGATCGGCGGCATCAATGAGGATG
>CALMWJ010000285.1 GCA_937873525.1 uncultured Peptococcaceae bacterium
GGACCGGCCGGACCCTTGCCATGATCCTTGAGAAAAAAGATTACGCGGTGAGAGTCATCGAAAAGGAATACAAAACCTGTACCGAGCTGGCAGAAATCCTCCGGCATGGCCTGGTGATCCACGGGGACGCCACGGACCTGGATCTTCTGAGACAGGAAGGAGCCGGCAAGGGCGACGTGTTTGTCAGTGTGACGGACGATGACAAAGTGAATCTGCTGGCCGGACTGATCGCAAAGCATCTGGGGGCCAAGCGGGCCATTACCCAGGTCCGTCGATCCGACTACATCGGTTTGATGGAAAGCGTCGGCATCGATGTCGGGGTAAGCCCGAGAGTCCTGACGGCCAATGCGATCCTTCGCTTTATTAAGAAGAGTGAAAATCTTTTGTCTGCCACCTTCCTAGCCCAGGAGGGCGCGGAAATGCTGGAATTCGAGGTTTCGGAGCGGTCTGGCGTCTGCAACCGTCTGATCAAAGACCTGGACTTCCCCGTCGGATCCCTGGTGGGATCCATCCACCGGGGCGATCAGGCAATGATTGCCAAAGGGAAGGATATTTTCAAGGCAAAGGACCATGTGACCGTGTTCTGCATGCCCAATGCCGTGAATTATGTGATCAAAATGTTCAGGGACCACTGATTCTTTATTCGGAAGGATAACCTTATCGATGACAGAGGTGATCGCGTCTTGAATATAAAACGACCGCTATTTTCCATGCTGGGCCTGGTCCTGCTGGTTTTGGGCATTTCCATGGTGTTTCCATTGCTGCTTGGGCTTTTCGACGGAACCCAAGAGGCTTGGAGCTTCGCCTGGATCAGCGCCATCGGAGTGTTCTGCGGCTTTGCTATGTTCAAAGCCTTCCAGTCGGAAGAAGAGATTGAGGCCCGGGATGCGTATCTTCTGGTGGCGCTGAGCTGGACTCTGGCTGGCGCCTTCGGGGCGATTCCCTTCTTAACCTTCCGCGCTATTGGTTCGTTCTGGCCGGCTTTTTTCGAAACCATCTCAGGTTTCACGACCACCGGTTCGACGGTGTTTGGGGATGTGGAAAGCCTGCCGCGTTGCCTGCTGCTTTGGCGCAGCATGACCCAATGGCTTGGCGGCATGGGGATCGTGGTTTTGTTTGTTGCGCTGCTGAGCTTTTTCGGCAACAGCGGCCTGAAAATGTACCGCGCGGAATCGACCGGGCCCATCAAGGAAAAAGTGGTGCCCAGGATCCGGCAGACCGCGAAAATCTTATGGCAGACCTATGTGATCATCACCTTATTCCAAATCATTATCCTGTGGATGCTGGGGATGCCCCTGTTCGATTCGGTCTGTCATACCTTCTGTACGGTGGCTACCGGCGGATTTTCAATAAAGAACAACAGTCTTGCCTTTTATGACAGCCCGGCGATCCACTGGGCGTCGGCGTTTTTCATGGCCATGTGCGGGGTATCCTTCGGTTTGTACTACCAAGCCTATAAACGGCGGAGTCTGAAGGTATTTTGGCAGAGCGGTGAATTCCGCCTCTATGGCAGCATTATGTTCCTGGCCTCCATGGTGTGTGCCGTGATTCTATGGCAAAAGGGGCTGCCTTTCCAACAGGCCTTGCTGGACGGCGCCTTTCAGGTGTCCAGCATCATGACCACCACCGGTTTTGTAACCAAGGACTTTGACTTATGGCCAGAGGTTTTGCAGCTGATCTTGCTGCTGATCATGTTTGTGGGCGGCTGCGCCGGTTCCACCGGCGGCGGCATCAAAGTCGGGCGATTCCTGATCATCTGGAAGAGCATGAAAACACAGTTCGTCAAAATTCTGCATCCCCGGGCGGTGGTGGTTACCAAGGTGGACGGGCGGCCCATCCCTACGGACATCGTGGCGGTGACCTTGGTTTTTTTCTTCCTATACATGCTCGCGACGGCGCTGGGCACCTTCTGGCTGGCCTTTCTGGGCTTGGATCTGGTCACTGCATTTTCGGCAGCCCTCACCGCCATCAGCAACGTAGGGCCGGGATTGAGTCTGGTGGGACCGACGCGGAACTTTGCATTTCTTCCGGATTCCGGGTTGAATGTCCTGTCCTTTTTAATGGTGGCCGGAAGGCTTGAGCTGTATACGGTGATCCTGCTCTTCACGCGTGAATTCTGGGCTGAGGTCTAGCCGGTACGGACAGGTCCGGCTGCCGTTTTGAACCGACAGATATACCTTTTCAATAGGTAAATCTGTTTTTTATTTGACAAACCGACAACCTCAATGATATAATAGGGTTGTCATAAATTGCGCAAAAAGGAGATGATCGAATGAAAAATAAATGGATTCGACAATGGACCATCGCGTTCCTTGCCGTGGCAGCCCTTACCGCCCTTGGCGGCTGCGGCGGGGATGCGGCCAGCACCAGTCCCGCGGAGAAACACAAGATCGTATTTGCCGATGTGGGCTGGGACAGCATCAAGTTTCATAACGCGGTGGCAGGCTTGATCGCGGAAAAAGCTTATGGACTGGAATGGGAAGAGATCAGCGGGACAACCCCGATCATTCAGGAAGCCTTGAAAAAGGGCGATGTGGACGTTCATATGGAAATATGGACCAGCAATCTGCCGGATTATGAAAAAGATCGGGATGCCGGCGCCTTCTTAGAATTAGGCCTGAACTTCGGTGACAATGCCCAAGGTTTATACGTTCCCCGCTATGTGATCGAAGGCGATCCGGAACGGGGCATCGAAGCCTCGGCACCTGGACTGAAATTCGTTGCCGACTTAAAAAACTATAAAGAAGTTTTCAAAGATGAAGAAGATAAAACCAAAGGCAGGATCTATGGCGCGATTTCCGGCTGGGAAATCGACCAGATCATGTTCAACAAAGTCGTCTACCATGGCCTTGATAAAGATTTTAATTATTTCCGCCCCGGATCCCAGGCTGCGATGGACGGCGTTCTGACGGCCGCTTACGAAAAGGGGGAACCCGTGGTGGGCTATTATTGGGAACCGACTTGGCTGATGGGAAAATATGATTTTGTGCTTCTTGAAGATGCGCCTTATGATCCGGAGACTTATCCGCAAGGGGCGACCGCCTGCCCATCGGTTCCTGTGGTCATCGGAGCCAGCAATGCCTTTGCGAAAGCTCAGCCAGATTACGTGGAATTCCTGAAGAATTATCATACCTCCAGCAAGCTGACGGCGGAAGGCCTGGCCTACATGCAGGAGACGGGAAGCAGCTATCAGGAAACCGCAATGTGGTTTCTGAAGCAGCATGATGAGCTCCTGGCTCAGTGGCTGCCGGCTGAAAAAGCCGATCAGGTTCGGGCCGCTTTAAAATAAGCGGCAGCGGTTCAGGCAATTCCTGAAGAAAGGAACGATCCAATTTGGAATTTCTACTTAAATTTCCCTTCCGCTGGAATATTGATATGGATGCAATCGATGAAGCGGTCCGAGGTTTCTCTGTCAGACATGCCGCGTTTTTCGATGTCATCAAGGTCGGTTTGCGGGAATTTGTCAGTCTGCTGCAGACCATACTGGGCTGGGTGCCCTGGTGGCTTCTGATCCTCCTTGCGGCCCTGGCCGGATGGAAAATCAGCGGAAGCAAGAAAATAGGCCTGTTGTACGGCGCGATGCTGTTTTTTATCGGGCTGATCGGATATTGGGATTTAATGAACATCACCCTCTCTATTGTGCTGGCCTCGGTCGTGATTTCGTTGCTGCTGGGCTTGCCATTGGGCATCCTGATTTCCGGCAACGAGAAAGCCAATACGATCGCTCGGCCGATCCTGGACACGATGCAGACCATGCCGGTTTTTGTATACCTGATTCCGGCAGTCATGTTTTTCAGTCTAGGCAATGCGCCAGCGGTGATCGCCACGACCATCTACGCCATCGTCCCGGTAATCCGGCTGACGAGCCATGCCATCCGGCAGGTGGATCCGGAAGTGATCGAAGCGGCCAAGGCCTTTGGATCCACAAAATCACAGACACTATGGAAGGTTCAGATCCCTCAGGCTTTGCCGACCATTATGGCCGGTGTGAACCAAACCCTGATGATGGCCATGTCTATGGTGGTAACTTGCTCCATGATCGGGGCAAGAGGTCTTGGAAACGAAGTGCTGATTGCGGTCAACCGGTCCGAAATCAGCAGGGGCATTTTTTCAGGAACGGCCGTCGTGATCATCGCGATCCTGATGGACCGGCTGACTCAGGGCTGGGTTAAAAATGACGGGGTGAAGCAATCATGAGTGAAACGATCATCCATGTAGAAAATGTATGCAAATATTATGGAATCAATAAAAATGCAGCCGTTAAAATGCTGAACGAGGGTGTCGAAAAAGATATCATTTATAAAAAAACCGGAGTGGCCGTTGCGCTGCATAACGTTTCCTTTGATGTAAAAAAGGGAGAGATCTTTACCATCATCGGTTTGTCCGGCTCTGGAAAATCTACGATGATCCGCTGCCTGAACCTGCTGCATCGCCCCACTTCCGGTAAAATCCTGTTTAAGGGGAAAGATATTTCCGAATACGACAAGCCAGAGCTCCTGGATTTTCGACGCCATAAAATCACCATGGTCTTCCAAAATTTTGGGCTGATGTCCCATCGGGATGTTCTGGGGAACGTGGCTTACGGGCTGGAGATCCGAGGCGTACCAAAGGCAGAGCGCGATAAAAAGGCAATGGAAATGATTGAAATGGTCGGCCTGTCCGGGTGGGAGCACCAGCCCATCAGCAGCCTGTCCGGAGGAATGCGCCAGAGAGTCGGCATCGCAAGAGCTTTGGCGAATGAACCGGAAATCCTGCTCATGGATGAACCCTTCTCGGCCTTGGATCCTCTGGTTCGGCAGGATATGCAGTTTGAACTGCTGGCGCTGCAGCGAAAACTGGGGATCACAGTGGTGTTTATAACCCATGATATCAATGAAGCCTTCAAGCTGGGAGATACCGTGGCGATCATGCGGGATGGCAAGGTCATCCAGATCGACACGCCGGAAAACATGTCGGCCAATCCAACGGATGATTATGTTCGGGCCTTCATCGAAAGTGCCGATAAATCAAAAGTGTTCAGGGTTAGCCAGGTCATGGAGATCCCGACTTGCATGATGCGGCTTCACGACGGAATCAGCCATGCGCTCAACGAAATGAAACGCAACGGCGTATCCAGCATCTATGTGGTGGGGGACCATATGAAGCTTGAAGGGATCATCACCTTAGACGGATTGTTGAAAATCCGACAGGAAAACCGTCCGCTCAAGGAAATCATTGTAAAGGACATTCCTACCACCACGCGGGACACCTTGATCAGTGACGTGCTGCCGCTGGCCGCGGAAGCGAAATATCCAATCGCAGTGGTGGATGATCAAGGCGTTCTGGAAGGGATCGTCACAAAAGCAGCCGTTTTGACCTCGCTGTTGTAGAGGCCGAAGCGTTGAACCCAAAACAGCCTCCCTCCTCGGCGGCAGAGCCGCCCATAAAAAATAAAGCAGCAATCCGGCATGGGGATGGTGGCCCACTGCTGGAATGTTGCTTTATATTTTTAGGTCCGGTGTCATGGATCTTTGGAGGATGATTTACTGGATCAGCTCCCTCACCTTGTCGACGGTGCTGGGGCTGCCAGCCACCACGAGAATGTCATAGGGTTTGAATAGGGTGTCCGGGCCGGGGGACAGATCGATCTCCTCTTCGCTGCGGATCGCCACGATGATGGCTTGGGTCTTTAACCGGAATTCTGAATCCTTGATGGATTTGCCCACCAGTTTGGAATTAGGCAGGATCTCGAATTCGTAATTTTTCAATGGGTCGCTGTGCGTAAAACGTTCATTGAGGTTGGTGATTTGTTCGATCAGGTTCATGATCCGCTGGTCCATGGCCTCTCGTTGGGCAAGAAGTGCCCGCAGTTCGTTTTTCAATGAACGAAGGTCTTTTGAAGACTTGAATTTATCGATATACTTGGAAGCTTTTTCCCGAGAGATTACGATGGCGCCGCTGCTTTGCTGGATGTCGATGATCCCCATATCGGCCAGCTGCTTCATGGCGCGGCGAATGGTTTCCTGAGATACGCTGTATTCGGTGGACATCAAAGAACGCCCGGAGAACCGGCTGTTTTCTTCCAGAACGCCGGTGGCGATTTTAGTGGCGATATCGTAGGCAACTTGGGAGTAGACTGGCGGCGTTGCTTTGTTGCGCATGATGGGGCCTCCCTATTAGATTGCATCTAACCATTATGATAACATAGTGTTATAATAAAAGAAAGGCAAAGAGAGGGGGTGTCTCCGAAGGAAGGCTCTAAGCCGGACAAATTGTTCCAAAAAGAAGGAAAATTCAGACAGACAGAGAATTAGAGTTATTGTTCTTCATATTTTGATAAAGGGGGCACGTGTATGGGAATCAATGATGTTGAGAAACTCGTCATGGAGGATATCAAGAAGGGTGTAACCCCAACCAGTGAACGGTGCAGTTTGGAGAACCCGGAGTTCTGTGCAATCGTCAAGGACATGCAGGAGAAAAATCTGATCGAGGGTGTGACCTTTGACGTTGAAGAAGGCCGGGCCGTCAGACCGATTTTCAAGAGCGCCAGAATCACTTCCATGGGCAGGGATTCACTCGGATAGACCAAAGCTTTGACCGCCCG
>CALMWJ010000286.1 GCA_937873525.1 uncultured Peptococcaceae bacterium
CCGGCTGCACAAATTGACCAGAATATCGGGAGCAGCTTTGGTGTAGCCCATCAGCTCGCACTGTTCGTTTTTATGGTAGGTGGTCATGGGCTTGGGCTGGGAATCGAAGGGGATCTCCTGCAGGCGGGGCTGTCTGAGATTCATGGAGACTTTATCCATCCCGGCCTTGGCCGCGGCCACGATCATGGCGCCTTCCGTGGGGTCGCCGGCGATTTTCCAAAGCTCATTGCCTTCGCTCTTATCGCTTTCCAGACGGCTGTCGTTGCAGAGGGCCATGATTTCCATGGCGCGGACCATCGCCGGTTCCGTTGTCAGGTCAACTTTGGACCCGTCGGCGGTCAGTTCGCCTTTGGGCGCATAGCCTTCACCGCTGATGGAGACCACGATTCCGGGAACGTACATTTTCACAGCGGTCATCTGGTTCTGGGTCAGGGTGCCGGTCTTGTCGGAGCAGATGACCGTGGTGCTGCCCAGAGTCTCCACCGCGTGGAGGCGTTTCATGATGGAGTTGTGCTTGACCATGCGCTGCATGCCAAGGGCCAGAACGATGGTGACCACCGCAGGCAGGCCTTCGGGAATGGCGGCGACCGCAAGGCTGATGGCGGTCATGAACATTTCAAGCATGTGTTCGCCGCGGAGCATGCCCATCACGAACACGATACCGCAAACTACCAGACAGGCGGTTCCCAGGACTTTGCCCATCTGGGTCAGTTTCTTCTGAAGGGGTGTGTCTTCTTCTTCGTCTTCCTGGATCATTTCGGCGATCTTACCGATGATCGTGCCCATGCCGGTGGTGGTCACGATACCCAATCCGCGGCCATAGGTCACCAGGGTGCTCATGAAGCCGCAGTTGATCTGGTCGCCAAGACCGATGTCCCCTTCCAGCTTGACCTTTGCATCCTTTTCTACGGGAACGGATTCGCCGGTGAGGGCTGCCTCTTCAACTTTCAGGTTCACCGATTCGATGATCCGGACGTCCGCCGGCACATAGTCACCGGTTTCCAGGACCACCAGATCGCCGGGCACCAGGCCCACCGCAGGAATGGTGAAATTTTCGCCGTCACGGATGACTTTGGCGTTGGGCGCAGACATTTTTTTGAGGGCTTCCAGCGCCTTTCCTGCTTTATATTCCTGGAAAACACCTAAGCAAGCATTGACAATAACGATACCAATAATAACGATTGAGTCGGTCACTTCGCCCACAATGATCGATACGCCGCTGGCAATGATCAGGATCATGACCATGAAGTCCTTGAACTGTTCCAGCAGCATCTGGAATATCGACTTCCCTTTTTTGCGGGCCAACTCGTTGGGGCCATACTTGGCCAGTCTGGCTTCTGCTTCTGAAAAGCTCAGCCCCTTCTTTGCATCTGTGCCGAGTTCTTTGCAGGTCTGTTCCATACTGAGTTGATACCAGGGATCTGTCCGCACTTTCAACACTCCTTCTTTTGGTATAAATTATTTTATAAAAAAAGACCTTTATTCTATGGCTATACCCTGTGGCATAGACATCGAATAAAGGTCTTACTCTCACATGACATGACTGCAAACCGGATGCGGGTGCATCGTAATGACGGCTTACAGAACTGCGACCAGACGCAGCGAGCTACTCCCCTTTGGAATTGTTTACTGGCTTATTTTATCATCGGACAAGACCCTTGTCAACTCCAATCCGGGTTGCCTTTTATCCATGCCTCTTTTCCATATCCTTTGGTAACCGTCCGCTCCGAAATTCAGACATCGTTTGACCCGGCTGATGGTGGCGGTGCTGGCGCCGGTCTCTTCAACAATGTCCGTATAGGTCCTGTTGTCTTCCAGCATTTTGACAACCTTCCAGCGCTGCGCCATGGCTTTCAATTCGCCGACGGTACACAGGTCTTCGAAAAAGCGGTAGCAATCCTCCATGTTTTCCAGAAGGAGGATGGCTTCAAACAATTCATCCAGCATGGGATCCTGGAGTTTGGTCGTGTATTCCAAATAGAACCCTCCCTTTCCGCTGTCCTTTCGTTTATCGGGGGTAGGCGCCGGCAAGGATCTCAGCGGCCTCCGCCGCCTCCGATTGGGGAACCATGATCTCCACGGCTGCGGAATCCCCCAGCTGAGGCGCTCCGATGGGGCGCAGCATCACCAGGACGCCTTCCATTTCCAGGATCGATTTCAACTGTTCTGCCATGGTGCGATTCGGTGCGATATAAACAACGGTCCACATGAGCACATCCTCCCCTGCTAAATGTT
>CALMWJ010000287.1 GCA_937873525.1 uncultured Peptococcaceae bacterium
TGTATTGGTTCCGGCAGGTTTCACACTCCAAGAGGTTGATGAAGCGCCTGCTATCCCGAAGACGGGGGATTCTCAGATTTATCTGATCCTTGGACTGCTCATTGCCGGCAGCGCCATGCTGCTTGCGGTGCGCCGCCATAGCATGCGGTAGGAATGGACGCATCAATTCTCAGGAATTGTGGCCTCCCGGTTAACGAGAATAAAGACAAGGGTCGAGATAGAAAGGAGCGTTGCTATGAAAAAGGTCATGTCGGTTTTCATTGTGCTCATGCTGCTGCTGATGATTTGCCCGATCGCCGTCTATGCCCATCCGGCAGTTCCTGAACAGAGCATCGGCAATGTCAGTGAAAATGCTGCAAACGGGATGCATACCGCATGGGCAAACATTCAGAAATCGAAGGGCGTCGCCCAGCATGTGTTCTTAATGAGGCATTTGTGTCACCCGCTCCCCTAGGATGCAATAACATGAATTAGGAAAGCCTATAAGATTGCCGCCGATCCCGATCGGCGGCAATTCTGCTTTTACGGGATATCCATCCATGTGGAAGAAAATGGCAATGCGCACTAAACTGCCGATCAGCGTTCGGAAAAGAACGATCTCGTAGCTGGTGAGGGCAATATGGCTGGCGGCGATGCCGTTGGTTCCGAACATGAGAAGGGAGAGGAGGTATTTGAGATGGGGCTTGCTCACAATATTTGACTTCGATTAAGATATTGGAAACGTTGGGGTAATCGACAACCACATTGATCCGCAATCTGCATATTGGTCAATAAAAGTGTAAAATATACATTACAAAAACAGAGCGAAAATGTATATTGCGTGTGAATTGATGCGATTTCGCCTCAAAACCTAATCGAACTCCGGGAAAAACAGGGCAATTTCCCGGGCGGCACTGGCTGGTGAATCCGAACCATGGATCAGATTGTGTCTTACGCTCATCGCAAGGTCTCCTCGCAGGGTGCCCGGGGCAGCCTGCCGCGGATCGGTGACGCCCATCATGGTTCGCAGCACCCCGATCACACCTTCACCCTCCAGAACCATGGCGACGGCATGACCTGAGGTGATGAATTCCACCAAATCCGTGAAGAAAGGTTTGTCTTGATGCTCCGCGTAATGTGCGCGAGCCAGCTCCTGGCTGATCGTCATCAATTTGAGCGCCGCTATGCGGATGCCGCGTTTCTCCAGGCGACTGATGACTTCTCCGATCAGGCCTCTTTGCACACCGTCGGGCTTGATCATGGCGAAGGTCCGTTCCATCGTATGCCCTCCTTTAAACGAATGGCGTCAGGCCGGGTGCCTGTCGCTATATTCCTATTATAGCCATTGGACGCGGCGAAGTAAAATAATAGGCGGTCTCAAGGGATTTTGTAGCGTTATTTCATAAATCGGGTTAGAATTTGGATAAGACGATCGTTTAGTTTTTCAAGTTAGACGCACCGATAGGATATGGGTGCAAATTAAGCCTTGAAAGAGGGTTCAATATGAGGATCGTGGGCATCGTTTTCGCTGGTTTATTCACTTTGTTATTCTACGGCGGAACGAATTATTATATCGGGAAGAGGCTGTTTCAAGGACTTACCTTCCTATTCCCGCATATGAATGCGGCAATGTTCGCAGGCATTGGCCTGTTCATTGCCTTATCGATCTTCCTGGCGATTGTGCCGATGCCCGCTGGTCTGAAGGGGATCCTGCGATGGATCAGCGCCTACTGGATGGGGATTTATGTGTATCTGCTGATCCTTTTCCTCCTGGTGGATTTGCTGCTGTTCCTTGGCGGGATAACCCATATCCTTCCGGTTCCTGTGCCGCAAAGCCTTCGGTTTTATCTGGGTTTGTTGGTCATTGGTTTGACGGCCGGGTTGGCGGTGTATGGCGTTGGAAACGCGAATCGGATCGAAAAGGTTTCCTATAATATTCAATTGAATAAGACGGGTTTAGGGGATGGGATTAAGATTATCCTGATCAGCGACTTGCATTTGGGCGCCGTCCATTCCGAAAAACGCCTGCCGGGCATCGTTCGGGACATCAATCAGCTGAAGCCTGATCTGGTATGCATCGCCGGTGACATTTTCGATGACGATTATTTTGCGATCCATGATCCTGAGAAAGCCATCACCTTGCTGAAAGACATCACGGCGACCTATGGCGTTTACGCCTGCCTGGGAAACCATGATGGAGGGAAAACCTTCAATGAGATGCTGCGTTTCCTGGAGCAAAGCAACGTCC
>CALMWJ010000288.1 GCA_937873525.1 uncultured Peptococcaceae bacterium
ACCCTCCCGAATCACCAGAGGGATGACCCGCATGCCGGCCAGCTTGTCGCCTTGCTTGACGGCGGTGTCGCCATGGCGGGTGGCAATGATGATGTCGTCCAGGGTGTTGATGGCCCGAAGCTTTTCGTCGTCGACCCTGAACAGTCCGTCGCAGGCTGCGCTTAGTTCGATTTTGCCTTCTTTGACCTCGCTGCGGTTCATGTGCTGATTGCCGGTGATGGCATAAAGCCGTTCCGCACCGTCGTTTTCATGAAGCATGCCGGCTTCCTTTTCCCAGACGTAGAGATGGTCTTTGCCCATGGATAAAAGCATGGGGATATCTTCTGACCTGACCACATGGCCTTTTCGGAACTGGGCGTCCTTATACTGGCCTTTGACGATCCGGGTCAGGTCATGGCAGAGAACATGGCCTGCGGCTTCGGTGGTTTTGATCAATTTCATAAGCTGGATACCTCCTTATGGTATTCGCCGCTTTTGCCGCCGGATTTGTGCAGAAGCTGGATGCCGGTGATGTGCATGTCCCGCTGGACCGCCTTGCACATATCGTAGATGGTCAGGGCCGCCGCGGAAACGCCGCACAGGGCTTCCATCTCCACGCCGGTCTCTCCCTTGCAGCGCGCGGTGCACTGGATGTCGATACGGCAGGGTTCGTCCTGCAAGGTGAAGCGGATGTCCACGCCCGTCAGCGCGATGGGGTGGCACATAGGAATGAGATCGCCGGTGCGTTTGGCGGCCATGATGCCGGCCACCTGGGCCACCGCCAGGACATCCCCTTTCTTGATGCGTCCTTCCCGGATCATCGCCAGGGTTGAAGCGTCCATATGGATGGCACCGCCTGCCACAGCAGTCCGGAGCGTGGCGGCTTTTTCGGAAACATCCACCATCCGGGCCCGCCCCTGTTCATTGAAGTGGGTCAATTCGTCCATGCTATTGAACCTCCGCTGAGTTGTTGTGTTGTACGGCGTACCGTGATGGTCATGAAACCTGTTCGCTGAAGCATAAGCGGTTTAATCCCAGAATGTCGGCCGCACCGGCCAGGGTGGTGCCATAAAACCAGACCGGCTTGCCAAGCTCGAGATAGCGGACCAGGGATCCGTTGCATAGGGTGCTGCCGGTGCAAAGCACAACGTCTGCCCAGGCTATGGTGTCGTCCAAATCCTCAAAGCCGTGGCCAACGGGTATGCCATAGCGCACCTGCCCGATATTCTTAGCATCCAGATCCAGAACCTTCAGCGGAAAGGACTCAGCCAGGCGGGCAAACAGGGCCGGCTGATAGCCAATCAGCGCAATTTTTGGCGCTCCGTAGGTTTCTTTCAAAAAGGAAGCGACGGCCACCGCACATTGCTCAGGTCCTTCATTTTTACAATGGACGGAGCTGCGGGCCAGGCCGAGGTGGTTCATCACGGCATTCATCGAAGCGATAAAAAGCCCTCTGGCATGGGGATCTTGGGCAAGGTCCAGAGCCAGCACATCGGACAGGGTCCCTTGGAAAGCCGCAGGCGCATCGGTGAAGGCTTGGCCTACACTGCAGCCGCAAACCGCCTGGAGCATGACCTCCCGTCCTGTCAGAATAGGATAATCCTGTTTAGCGGTATTGCCGATGGCTTCCTGGGGTGTCAAGGCCTTGGCGGTAATTTGGACCGGCTCCTGCAGAAGACCGTGATCTTCCACAATGGACTTGAAGCGATCATGCAATAATTGAAACAGCGCTTTCTCTGTCATTGTCGTCACTCCCTTGAATTCCTAAAAAGGCATTGATTTGAGGTGAATAAGAATCCTTCAGCAGGTCATCAGGATGGCTGACCAGCCGCAATTCGCCGTTGAGGATGACGCCGATCCGGTCGGCAAGGCGCATTGCCTCGGAAAAATCATGGGTCACGAAAGGGATCGTGCTGGAATTGCAACGGATACGAAATCTCTTATCGCTTCAACGGGCTTATCAAAAATATCCTGAACAGAACCTGACTGCTGTATTTGACCGTCTCTTATAACAACAATTCTGTCTGCAAGTTCCTTAGCCTCAGCAAAATTGTGAGTAACATAGAGTATAGTCAAATTCATATGTTTCTGTAGTGCCTTTAATTCATTGCGAATACTTTTCGCAGTACAAGGATCTAGGCTGGACAAAGGTTCATCTAAAAGCAGAATTTTTGGTTCTCTGATGATGGAACGTGCTAATCCAACCCGTTGTTTTTCTCCGCCACTAAAATCCTTAGGATATCGTTTTTTCAAATGGCTTATCTTCAGAAGAGCCAGGATCGAATCAATTTTTTCTTCAATTTCATCGGCTGGGCAGCCGCTGGTGCGTAAGCCAAAAGCTATATTATCGAATGCAGTGAGATGGGGAAACAGATAAATATCTTGAAACAGGTATCCTATACTACGCTTTTCTGTGCGAATGTGGTTCATATTATTCTGATCAAAATAAACAGCTCCCTCATATTCAACCAAACCGGCAATTACATTGAGCAACGTGCTCTTGCCCGCACCGGTAAAGCCTAACACTGCCGTGATTTCACCAGAAACGATATCCAAATCAACATTTTTTAAACAGTATTGTGTGGTAATCTTTTTTAGACTAATATAGGACATTATTACCTCCAGGCTCCGGTTGCCCTATGTTCCAGCCATAGGAAGAACCGCTCAAAAATTGAACACATTATGGATAACACAACTAAACAGACCATAATAATATCTACCCGAATCAAGCTTTCTGCATTCATCAGCAAGGCTCCGATTCCCGTGGGGATAGCAAACATTTCTGCAGCAATGACCGTTCGCCAGACCATTCCAGACTCTAAGCGCAGGCCTGTAAAAATATTTGGGGAGGCCATCGGGAGTATGACATGCCATAGAATATAACACGAAGATGCCCCAAGCGTACGGGCGGCGTTGATATATTCTTCTTTCACCTCTTTTATTCCGGTCAGAGTATTGTAGGCAACCGGAAAGAAAGCACAGATGAAGATAAGTGTAACGGGAAGAATCTCATTAATGCCAATCCACAGCATTAAAAGAGGAAGCCATCCTAGAGTCGGGATAGGGAACAGAATGCTGATCAGCGGTCTCAGACTGTACTCTGCCATTTTATTAACCCCCATAAGGATCCCAACAAATAAGCCGGCAATGCTCCCAAGAATATAACCGATAAAGACTCTTCCAAAACTTGCTCCAAGACCTTTAAGAAGTGTACCATTGCGCAAGAGAGAGCCAAATTCTTCAATAACTTTGCTCAAGGGCGGAAATAAAGGTGTTTGAGCATTTTGTCCAGCTATTTCCCATAGAACAAGAAATAATGAAATGGGCACAAGATATAATAAGTTGTTTTTAAATAAACTTTGCTTCATCTCTAGCTTATCACCCTTATTTTCAATCAATTGCCATAATTTCCTTAGCGCTAAACGATTTCGTTAAATAGCCCATAGCGTACATCTTGTCGATAACGGCTTGCACCTCTTCTATGCGGATATCCGGTGTAATTTTTAAATTATTCATTGAAGCGACAGCAATTTACGGGGTAACTTCCAAGTTTGCTTCCGGGCTTTGTGTTTCTTCTTTAACCATTGTTTGGTTGATATTTAGATTTTGGGCGACTGTCTCAGCCGCGCTCTGCGGATTTTCATTTATAAGCTGAATACTCTTTTTATTAATTGCTTTCAATTTTTCAACAGTCTCCGGCTGATTCTTTAACAAACCCTCAGTCACCACCAGCACGCTTCCCTGCATATCCGGCCATATGTCGGTGCTTTTCAGGAGCATTTTCATGCTGGGGAAAGAAGCGGCCAGCGTTGCAAAATGTTCAGGAACAAAGATGGCATCGACTTTACCGTTGCGCAAGGCCATAAGCTGTTTAGCTGCATTCATCCGTACCGTATTGGACATAATTTTTTCGGAATCTAAATTTTCTTTTTCAATTAAAAGCTTTTGCAAAAAATCTGTCGAGGTTCCTTCGGGGCCGTTGGCTATTTTGATTCCGGCCTTTTCCAGATCGCTTAGTTCTTGGATTGTGGCGCTGTTTACGACCAGCCCGTAACCATTCTTATGGGTGCCGGCAATAATTTTGATAGGCACACCCCCATTGGCATAAGTAAAAATTGCAGGGACCAAGCACATATAACTAACATCAAATCCTCCTTTGGTAAAGGCAGCAGCCACACCTACACCGCTGGCATATACTTTGATATCATTAATTTTGATTCCTTCCTCGGAAAATAGATTTTTCCCCTGGGCATAATAGAAAGCGGCTGCGTGGTCAGTATACTCGACCGCAACATCAAGGCTCATATCTCTACCGGACGTTGCACTTTGTGCTGATGTACTCTCTTTTATGGCTGCATTTTGAGAGCATCCGCTTAAAGCAAATCCGGCCAATAACGCCAATATTAGCGAAATTGCGGCTGCTTTTTTGAAAGGTCTGGATGTTTTAAAAATAAGCACAAGATATTTCTCCTTTACTGCATCAGATTGTTCAGGACCACGACGATTCCTAGAAAAGGAGCAACTTTGCCCGCACTGAAATAGATCCTTGTGGTCTGGATAACTAAGTCTGAAAAAATTACCTGCTTCCGCAGACCTTGCATGAGTCGGCTAAGTTTGATGCTAACGGCGTTGTTGTGGAGGCGACAACTTGAACTGGCGCCGCAAGAGGCCAGAGTTTACAGGGCAATGAAGAACAAGAACTAAGCAAGGTTTTGTCATGAGGAATATCCAATTGTGGTTTTCGATGATTTAGTGTATCCATCATCGAGGTCATCCTCCGATTTGATGCATATCCCGTGCCGAGTCGCTGC
>CALMWJ010000289.1 GCA_937873525.1 uncultured Peptococcaceae bacterium
CGAAGCCCACATAGGCTTTGGGTCGGATGGACTTGCCGCTGGTGCCCACCATGACCTCTTCGCCGGGGGCCCAGCCTTCGTCCACCACCGGGCGGGTGCTGGCCGCGGCACCGCCGACCCGTGAGGCCAGGGTTTCCAGCTTATCCCAGTTCTCTTTCGTACCGATGCCGTAGCCGCCGCAGAATACGACGTCCGCTTTATCCAGCGGCACGCCGGCAGGCGCCTTCCGTTCGATCCGGATGGCCTTGAGGGACAGCTTCTCCGGCTGCAGTTCCGTCGTGTCCAGCCAATGGATGGCCGGTTCTTTGGGTTCCTTTTCTCCCTGGAGGAAGATGCCGGGTTTGACGCTGGCCATCTGAGGACGGTTGTCCGGACAAAGGATCTCGCCCAGGATCTTGCCGCCGAAAGACGGCACGGACGCCACCATCAGCCCTTTTTCGTTGATCCGGATATCGACGCAATGGGCCGCCACGCCGGTTTTCAGCTGAGCTGCCACCGTGGGCCCCAGCTCGGAGCCAATGGCCGTTGCGCCGAAGAGGAGAATGTCAGGGTCTTCCTGTTTGACTAAGTCTGTAATCAACCGGGAATACAGGATGGGATTGTACAGCTCCAGCGCATCGGATTCGCCCACATAGATCACGTCCGTCCCGTAGTCCGCCAGAGTTTCGCAGAGCCGCTTCACGTTCTTGCCCAAGAGCACCGCGGCGATCTCCGTGTCGCCCTTCAGAGCCTTGGCCAGGTCCTGGGCTTTGGTCAGCAGTTCCAGGGTCACACGGTCTAATGCGGATTCCACTTGCTCTGCATAGACCCAAATTTTGTTTTTCATGGTTACGCACCCCCTTCGCCGGCGCTGCAGGATGTGCTGGCAGTCCGGATGGTGATGCCTGCGGTTCTCAGCTTTTCGATCACCGTATCCACGATTTCATCGAGCGGCCCGCTGAGGAGTTCACCTTTGCGCCGCAGGTCCGGCGTGTAGATTTCTCCGGCTTTGGTGGGGGAGCCGGTCAGGCCGAGGCGTGCATCCTCCACGATCAGGTCGTTTTTACCCCAGGTTGCCAGAGGTTTGTTCTTTGCTTTGATGATCCCCATGGCGGAAATGAACCGGGGCTTGTTCAGCTGGCGCGCCACACCGAACAGGCAGGGCAGGTTGACCTCCCATTCCATGGATCCGTTTTCAATCTTGGTTTTCACCCGCATGGTCTTCTCTTCCAGGTTTTCCAGACTGAAAACATTCCACAGATGGGGAATGCCCAGCCATTCCCCCAGCTGGGAGGCCACTTGGGCTGTGGCGCCGTCGGCGCTTTCCACGCCGCAGAAGATCACATCGAATTCGCCGATTTTCTCGATCCCTTTGGCCAGGGTATAGGAGGTGGCCAGGGTATCGGCGCCGCCAAAGGCCCGGTCGGACAACAGGACCGCTTCATCCGCGCCCATGGCCAGAGCTTCTCTCAGATTTTCCACCGCATTGGGCGGGGCCATGGTGATCACCGTGACCTTGCCGCCATAGGTTTTCTTCAGCTGCAGGGCTGCCTCGATCCCGTTTTTGTCCACCGGATTGATGATGGTGGGGATCCCCTCCCGGGTGATGCGCTTGGTTTGGGGATCGATGCTCACCTTGTCATAATACTGCGGATCCGGGACCGGCTTGATGCATACAATGATATTCAGTGCCATACGTCCGTTCCTCTTTTCGTGTCTTTCTAGGCCTTGAAGTCCGACAGGGTGCTTCCGGCAATGATCAGTTTCTGGATATGGGAGGTGCCGCCGGAGGGGATCGATGCCAGCGCGTCTCTCAGGAAACGGCCCACGGGATATTCGTTGATCACACCATAGCCGCCCATCAGCTCCATGGTCTTCTTCGCAGAACGCACCGCCGCTTCCGAGGCGAAGTATTTTGCTATGGCATAGTCCGTTGTTGCAGGAAGCTTGGCGTCTTTTTTGCCGGAAGCGCTGTACAGCAGCAGCTTCGCCGCCTCGTAATCCGTGCGGATCCCGGCGATGTCGAACTGGATGGACTGGAGCTTGGCAATGGGTTTGCCGTACAGGATGCGTTCGTTGGCAAATTTCACGCCTTCTTCCACGCAGCCTCTTAATATGCCGACGCAAATCGCGGTCATGCCGGCCCGGCCCACTTCACCGATGGCCGCCATGCCGATTTTGTTTCCGGCACCAGCCTTGCCAATAAGATTTTCTTGAGGTACCTTCACATCGTTGAGGATCAGGTCGCCGGTATTGGAGCCCCGCAAGCCCAGCTTGTTTTCATGACGACCCATGCTGAAGCCGCAGGTTCCTTTATCGATGATATAAACACTCAGTTGGTTGCGGCCCTTTTCATCCTGGCCACTGACCGCCGTCAGAACGCAGACATCGGCCTGGTAGTTGGTTATAAAGCATTTCCTGCCGTTGAGCACCCATTGGCCATCCACCAGCTCCGCCGTGCTCTTCTGTCCCGTGTAGTCCGAGCCGCCGCCGGGCTCCGTCGTGGCCAGGCCGCACAGTTTGGTCCCGGCGCACAGCTCCGGCAGATACTTGGCTTTCTGCTCTTCGGTACCATGATCCAGGATCGGCGCCATGCCCAGATGATGGGTCATCAAGGCGATGGCCAGTCCCGCGGAGTACCGGGCAATCTCTTCCAGGCAAATGGCCCGTTCCACATAGCCCATGCCGCTTCCGCCGTATTCTTCGGGAACAAAGATCCCGGTGAGTCCCAGTTCCCCCATGATCGGGAACAATTCCATCGGGCAATAATCCTTTTCATCCCATTCTGCCGCTTTGGGCGCGATTTCTGCTTCCGCGAATTCCCGAACTGCTTTGCGCAGCATATCCTGTTCTTCAGTAAATTGGAAAAATTGCATCATACTTGCCTCCTTTTAATTTGTGCATGTGTTGTTGTATATCGTCATACCCAAGGCATGC
>CALMWJ010000290.1 GCA_937873525.1 uncultured Peptococcaceae bacterium
TACCTTTTACACCGACCAGTTCAGCGTCTACAGCGTGGTGAAGAAGCCTACCCTGGTCAACATCAATATGACCATCGACAACAAGACCGTCTCCGTCAACGGCGCAGCCGCCGCACTGGATGTGCCGCCCATGATCCTCAACAGCCGCACCATGATCCCCCTGCGCTTTGTGGGCGAGAAGATGGGCATGACGGTGGATTGGGATGCTGCCACCCGCACCATCACCATGAGCCAGAACGGCAAGACCATTACCCTGGTGGTGGACAAGCCGGAGCCCAACATGGATGTGCCGGCCACCATCATCAACAGCCGCACCATGGTGCCCATCCGCTACGTCAGCGAAAACTTCGGGGCCACGGTGAATTGGATCGCCTCCACCAGAACCGTCCAGGTCTTCAAATAGGCCGACGCAAGCCGATATAAGCTGAACATAAGTAAACATCAACACTACAACTCAATGCCGCGCTCGACCAAAGAGGAGCATGCAGTGTATGCTCCTCTTTCATTTTGGCCCTTTGGGGGGACACAGACTCCGGGGGCGTCTGAAAGAGCAAGAGCGAGAGATTAGGTGAAAGCGGGAGTTTTAAACGCTGGAGGGGACGGGGACTTTTTGCGGCGCCCGCAAAAAGCCCCCGTCCCCAAAAGACCCCAAAAGACCCAAAAGACAGAGGTGATCCGCATCATCAGCCCAAACTCCATCAAGGAAAATGACGCTATGGCACGATTCCTTCACATCCTCGTGTTCGCCCTCACCGCCCTGCTGCTGATTGCGGGCCCCCTGGGACGAGGCTTGTTTTTCTATCTGGAGGTCATGCAGGCCCAGATGCTCCTGAGCCTCATCCTCATCGCCTTCGCCGCCCTCATCGCAAAGAAGAAGGGCCAATTCCCGCGCTTCCAAAAATCGGAACTGCTCATCGGCCTCCTGCTGCTGGCCTACGGCCTCAGCCTCTTCAAAGCTGTTCATTTCAAGGACGCCGTGATGACCACCGTCAAGGTGATCGACTGCGTCCTGATCTATTATATTGTAAGGGTCCTGGCGCGTACCGCCGCCCAACGCACCGCCTTTCTCTGGGTGCTGTTCCTGGGCAGCGTGGCAATGACTTTGGCCTCCTTCGCCTTAGAATTCCAATGGATCCTGCCGGACCCCGGGCGCTTTTCTAACATCGGACCATTTCTCTCGCCTGTGCAGTACGCCAATGCCTATGCCATCGTGGCGGCAGTCGGGGTCCTTTTGGCCCTGGGTCTATTTGAAATCAGCCCTCTGCCAGCTCAACTGCTGTTGGCAGCAGGGATTTTCCTCAACGGCACAGGCATCCTCCTCGCCGGTTCTCGCGCAACCTGGGTTCTGCTGTTGCTGGCCCTGCCTGCGGGCGTTTTTCTGGGGCAGGACGAGAGCCGCTGGCAGCGCTTCTACCTGAGGGCCTCCCTGCTTCTGGCTTCCCTGGTCGCCAGCAAATATTACATTGAAGCGGTGGCCATTGAAGGCAATTACCGCAAGCACATCCTGATCCTCATCACCGGCAGCCTGGCAGCCATCGCATCAGGCATTCTCATCGCAATGGCTCCCAAATGGCTGAAAAGACTCAACCTGAAGCCCGCCTATCGCCTGGTGGCGCCCTGGCTTCTGGCCATCGCCCTCCTGATGATGGGTGCCTTCTACATCAACTACACCAAGGACATTCTGCCCCAAGGCGGCGGCATCATCCTTTCCGGCGATTTGATCGAACAGACCCAAAGCATCAGCGGACAGGATGCGAGCCTTCAGGACCGCATTCGCATGAGTAAAGCCGCCTGGCGGATCATGCTGGACCACCCCTTCTGGGGCACCGGCGGCGCCGGCTGGAATGCCACGTATCATCTGTATCAGGAAAGATTCTATTGGTCCAGCGAGGTCCACAATCATTTCCTGCAGACGGGGGTGGAGTCCGGATTTCTTGGCTTCATCGCCTACACCGGTTTCTGGCTGCTCCTGCTGCTGCAGATCGGCCTCCATTTAATCAAACGGCGGGGACACTCCTCCTGGAACATGATGGGGAGCACCGCCTTGGCTACGCTGGTGTTTCTGCTCCACACCGCCATGGATTTTGAACTGTCTATGATGGGGGTTGCTTTTCTCCTGTGGACATTGGGCGCTATACTGCAAAACCAGCTCCACCACGAAGACGTCGAAGATGCCGAAGAAACAGTCTTCGCAACCAACCGACGTACGAAGCGCAACCTCATCGGCCCCATGGCCGCCGTTCTCTGCATCGCCATCGCAGGCATTTCTTTCCCCTTCAGTCAAAAGGAACACCAAGCCCAGGCCTACGTCCAGGAGGGCAAGGCCAACCTGGATGCCGGTTACTACGAGGAAGCCATCGAGCCCTACGAGAAGGCCGAGGCTCTCTCTCCCCGCACCGGCGAAACCGCCGCCAACCTAGCTCAGCTCTACGCCTATCAATATGCCAAAACCGGCGACAATCAATATAAAAACAAAGCCTATGAATCCGCTCAAAAGGCGATCCAATATTCACCCCACTACGTGGCCGGCAGCATGAAGCTAGCCCAGGCCTATCGGCTGATGGAGGATCAGGCTTCCCTCCGCAAGGAGCTGCGTCGGATGACGGAGATCGCGCCCATGATGCGCTCTGCCTGGCTGGATCTGGCCCGGAGCGAGTACGAGGAAGCCATGGCACAGTGGCGTGCCGGCGATAAAACCCAAGCAAAACCGCTGCTGAAGGAATGCGTTGCGTTTACGGAAACGGCGGCCAAAAACTACCGCCTTTCGAAGCAGGCAGGAAATATGAAGCCAGCCGCCACCCTCTACCTGATTGGCGGGCAATCGGCCGCCATGCTGAGACAGAGCGATGTCGCAGAGGCTTATCTGACAGAGGCCCTCAAGGCCGGCAAGACGAAAAAAGAGGCCGGTCTCTGGCTGACGGCGCTTTATCAATACCGAGATCAGGAGAAGTTCGAAGAATACAACAAGACCTATCTGGCCAACCATCCGGAAAACCAAGCGCGTTTTGCGCAGATCCAAACCATGCTTTATTAAGAAATCAGGTGAGGGAGGACATCCATGGGCCCTGAAGAAACGACACAAAATGAACAGTACATCGAGCTGGACCTCAAAGAGATGCTGGAGATTATGCTCCATTACAAAGCCTTGATCATCACCGTGACCCTGATGGCGATCCTCGCCGCAGGGATCATGGCTTTTTTCGTCCTGCCGCCGGTCTATGAAGCCGAGACCACGCTGCTGGTGGTCCAGGGGGACAAGAAAAACACGACGGTGGCCAATCCGGACAATCTGGAGAGCCTGATCAACGACATCTCCCAGCTGCCCCAGATGTCCATCAACACCTATGTGGCCCAGATCAAGGAGCCGGTGATGCTGAGCCGGGTCATCAAGACCCTGCATCTGGAGGAAGAGAACTACAGCTATAAAGATTTGGATACCATGATCACCGCGGCC
>CALMWJ010000291.1 GCA_937873525.1 uncultured Peptococcaceae bacterium
GCCATGCTGGTGACGGTGCTGTGGAGACTGGAAAATGAGCCTGACGCATCGTCTGCTGGTCGGTTCCCGGATGTTGCTGCCGGAGCGTGGTATGCACAAGCAGTTGCTTGGGCAGCCGAAAATAACATCGTATCTGGCTATGACGAGAACACCTTTGGCCCCAACGATCCGATCACACGGGAGCAGATCGCGGCTATTATGAATCGCTACGCAAGCCGCAAAGGCTATGATACAGCAGCGAAGGCTGATTTGTCTGCATTCATTGATGCCGGCAAAACATCAGGCTGGGCCCGGTCAGCCATGGAATGGGCTGTGGCGGAAGGACTGATCAAGGGCGTTTCCGGTGCCGGTCTTGATCCCGCCGGATTCGCAACCCGCGCACAGGTCGCAACCATTCTGATGAGATTTGTTCATAATTTAGTTGCCTGATTTTATTAGACTATTCTTATTCGAACAGCAGCCAGATGGGACTAACACTTCTCTGGCTGCTGTTCTTTTTTAAAACCGCAATGGACAGGTGAAAATTCCTTTCGGAATCCAACCTGTCCATTACTCGAGGTGTACTAATATACAGTACTCCTCCTTTCCCTTTTACCCCGCATCCGATTGACCCGTCTCCCGACGGTTGGATCGGACTCATCGGTGCTTCCTGTTCAAGCGTCTGTCCACTTTCGTTTTCTTCCGCTTATTCAGGTTCGATGCCAAGACTCTGAAATCGTTTCTTATCAGATCCTTTGGGGATCTGACCGTCCTTCGCCTTCAGCAGGTCCTGAGCATCCTCCGCATCGGAAATTCCTTCAAGAACAGGATTCGACTTACGCCTCCGCCGTCCTCTCTGGCTCTTCGCTTCGGTTACCAAGGCCGCTGCAGTTTGGATCACTGACCCAGCCTACGGTAATGACGCCGCTTCCTTTGCTTCGCCGCTTCCTGTCCAAGGGATTGTCCACGTACGTTTCCTTCCATCCATTCAAGGGTTTCGCTTCGGTTACCAAAACTGCTGCTGCAGTCCGACTGCTGAAGCAGTCTTCAGTATATCCGCCGCTTACGGTGCTTCGGTATTTCCTGCAAGAGCAGCTGCGAACGCTTGCCCGCATCGGCTTCTTCAGGGGTTGCGCTTCGGATGCCAAAACCGCTGGTGCAGTTCAACTGCCTGCGCAGTCTGCAGCGTGTCCTCCGCTTCCAAGGCATCGGTGCGTCCTGTCGGGTCGGCTGTCCACTTTCGTTTCCTTCCGCTTATCCAGGCTTTTCGCTTGGGCCGCCGCACTGCGGGTGCAGCCTGCGGCAAACCGTCGCTTCCGATTTAGGGGGTCCCCTTACTCTGGCCTTTCGGCCGTTTCGGAGGGTGTCTTTATATTACAATAGACCAAATATTCTGTCAACCTGGTTTGGGAAAGACTATTTTTGATTTTTTTGTTATCTACTTCGGGCAAATATCACCAATTCTATACTACAAGGTCCAAGTCGCCCTGCTTTTTATCCGAAATACCCGCTAAGCGCCCGGATTCTATAACAGGCTATTATCAGTCCCCCAAGCCTGTGGTATATTTAATTCAAGAAAATCCAATGTGCAGGAGGGTTCATATGAAAGTCCAATCCAATTCAAAAGTCGCCCGCCGCTATCACGCTGTATGGGCGGATGCAATGCGCAGCGCCGGCTTCATCACCTTTGTCCTGGGCGTTATCACAGGGGTTCTAGGGGCAGACATCGGTGGCTTCACCTCCATCCATTGGTTCCTGATGGCCATTTTTTCTTTTTCAGTGGTTATATCTGCTGAGCTTGTCCAGCTGAGAATGTCTTTGGATCTCCTGAAAGGCAAGTAGGAGGCGGCACCATGGGACTCTATGACAACCCTGGCTGGGCAGGCTTGCTTGGAGGTATGATGCGCCCCGGCGGCATGGACCTGACCGACCGGCTGCTGCAGCTGGCGATGCTTGCGCCTCACAGCAGGATCCTGGATCTCGGCTGCGGCTTGGGAACCACCGCCGCCCACTTGGCCGCCCTGGGTTATCATTCTGCTGGCATCGATGCTTCGGCGATCCATATTGAGCATGGCCATGTCCTTTATCCCCAAGCGGATTTGCAGGTTTCCTCCGGCGAAAGCCTTCTATGTGAAGACAAAACCTTCGACGCGGTCATTTCGGAATGCAGTCTGTCCCTCATGGATCTGCCGGCCGTCTTGGCCTCGTGCCAGAGGGTGCTGAAGCCCGGCGGCAAGCTTCTTATTTCGGATCTTTATGCATTGGACCGGGCAGATCCTCCGAATCTGGCCGCAGCGGAGATCCGGCATTTTCTGACTCAGGAGGAATGGGCCGAAACCTTGGCGTTTTCCAGCTTCTCCCTGATCGTCTGGGAAGATCACACCGAGGTCTGGAAAGGCTTTGCGGCCCAGATCATATGGGATCATGGCAGTCTGGCGCCTTTTTTCCATTGCAGCAAAGAAACCCTTCGATCGCTGGGAAGGCCCGGCTATTTCCTGGCTGTGGCGCAGCTGTGATCCTTGGACACTTCTTCCGTTGCGGCGCACCCTATCACAGGAGGTGAGACGATGAGCCATGACGTCATCCGGGAAACCAAGCTTTTAGGAACGGTGGATAGCGTTTGCCCCCAATGTCTGAAACGGATCCGGGGATCAAAAATCAAAATCGGCGAAAAGGTATTTCTAGTGAAAAGCTGTCCGGAACACGGCGAATTCCGCTGCCTGATCTGGAATGGGCCGCCTTCCTACGAAGCATGGGCGCGGCAAGCCGATCCGGTTTTCCCGGAAACGCCCGGAACGCCGGCAAACCTTGGCTGCCCCTACGACTGCGGCTTATGTCCCGAACACCGGCAGCAGACGTGCTGCGTTTTGCTGGAAATCACCCAGCGCTGCAATCTTGCCTGTCCTGTGTGCTTTGCGTCATCCGGCCGCTATGCCGCAGCGGACCCTTCTTTGGAGACGATTGCCCGCTGGTTCGACTTTCTGATGGAAAAGGGCGGGCCTTTTAATATCCAGTTGTCCGGCGGCGAGCCAACACAACGGGATGACTTGGAGGATATTATCCGAATGGGAAAAGCAAAAGGTTTCCCCTTCATTCAGCTCAATACCAACGGATTGCGGCTGGCTGAGCAGGACGACCTGGCGGCGGCGCTGGCGGCGGCGGGTCTGGACTGTGTTTTCCTGCAGTTTGACGGCGTATCCGATGCACCCTACCAAACTCTTCGCGGAAAGCCTCTGCTGCAGCAGAAATCCAAAGCCATCGAACGATGCGCTAATGCAGGTCTTGGCGTGGTTCTGGTCCCAACACTGGCCAAAGGGATCAATGATCAGGAAATTGGCGAAGTCCTGCAGTACGCCCTGGACCGTCTGCCCGCCGTCCGCGGCGTCCATTTCCAGCCTATCAGCTATTTTGGCCGATACCCCGACGCCCTCCATGGGCGATTGACCCTGCCGGATATCCTTCGGGCCATTGAAAC
>CALMWJ010000292.1 GCA_937873525.1 uncultured Peptococcaceae bacterium
AGGTCGCCTGGGTTGCTGTATTGATGATACAGGCATTTTGTTTGCCTTCCCAAGTCGTTCCCGCGACAAAAAGGCCATAGGTCAATTTGAAAAAAGCCTTGTTATCCATTGCCAATCCCCCCTATTTCATAATATTCCGCTTCCCATTGTATTCTACCGGAAAGCGACGGTGCCATAACCGCCCCTTTGGCAAGAGCCAGCGCATCACCCGGTATGACTCTGGCCGCCGCATGGTTTGCCCTATAATATATTCTGCACATCCTCCGATTTTCCTATATAAATTTTTGCAATCCTTGCGTCAATGAAAAAACCGCCTTATAGAAAGCGGTTTTTTCATTGGTGTGTGGGTTATGAAAATGCTGTGAAGAGCAATTTCACCGAATATAATGTAAAATCATATATCTTATTTCTTATTAATATATATTATATTAGCATAATGATGCTTTTTGTGCAATAGCCGGTTGTGCAATATTTCACGTTCCAGGGGTGATGCCGTCAATCGACGGCTTTTTATGAAGCGCTTTATTCTTTATAGAAGCGCTTCACGATCCCAGTCAGCTCATCATTCAAAAAAGTCATGGCTCTTTCTTTTATAGCCGGCGGCACACCATAGAATCCTTCCGCAATGCTGCCGGTGATTGCCGCCAGCGTGTCGCTATCTCCTCCAATGGAGATGGCGTTGCGGATCGCATCCTCAAAGTCTGAGGCTTCAAGAAAAGCTTCAATGGCTTGCGGGACGCTCCCTTGGCAGGTCACATCAAAACGGTAGTCCTCCCGAATATCGCCCAGTTTGAAATCCAGCGGGTAATATTTCCCTTCGATATATGCCTTGATCTCCTGTTTCGGGCAGCCGGACCTTGCCAAATAGATGGCTGACGCCACCGCTTGCGCGCCTCGAACACCTTCCGGATGGTTATGGGTCACCTCTGCCGATTGCTTTGCCAACGCCTCCGTCTCCGCCAAGCTTGCGGCAACCCAGGCAACCGGCGAAACCCTCATGGCCGCTCCGTTGCCAAGGCTTCCATAAGGTTTGGTCTCCTCGGATAATAGCCAATGGAGGAACATTCCGCCATATCCGGCATCCGGATATTTCCGGCCGAGCCGCTTCATTTCCGGCACCAGAAGCTCACCCAGGGGCGTACGTTCCTGCAGGGCTTTATACTTCATGGCTGCCAAGGCATTGGCGCAGGTCATCACCGAGTCATCCGTAAAAAAGCACTTGCTCTGAAACAGCTCAAACTCCTTTGTTTTGATGTTGTTCCACTCATACACCGAGCCAATGATATCACCAATGATTGCTCCCAGCATGTCGCGCACCTCCCTTTTTGTCCCCCGGTTCCCGGATGCTCCGATGGCAAATTTCCAGATTCGGAAAGCGCATCGGCAGCGAATCCATCGTGTGAAATTGTGATATACTGTGGATGACGATATCCACCGCCAAGGCGGTGATGAAGGAGCTCCCGGATGCATAACAGGCTCTCTCCAAAACGATTTTTCAGCAGGCGGATCGCATGGATCTTAGGCGCTGCGTTTCTCATCCCCGCCATCGCCATCCTATCCGTGAATGGCTTCGTCAAAGCCAGCACAAAAGACCGAATTCTCAACCCTGCCGATGCAGGCCAGCTTCGTACGGACTGCATTTTGGTCCTGGGGGCCGGGGTTCGTCCGGGGGGGATCCCCAGTCCGATGCTCCAGGATCGGTTGCTTCAAGGCATCGGGCTGTATCAGACCGGCATTTCCGATCGCCTGCTCATGAGCGGTGATCACGGACAAAAATCCTATGATGAAGTCAACACCATGAAGCTGTATGCCGTGAGCAGGGGCATCCCTTCCCGGGATATCTTCATGGACCATGCCGGCTTCTCGACTTACGAAAGCCTATACCGGGCGAAGGCCATCTTTCAGGCAGACCGGATCATGATCGTGACCCAGCGGTATCACTTATACCGGGCTTTATATATTGCCAAGGCGCTCGGCCTGGAGGCCTGGGGTGTCCCCTCCGATCCGAGGACATATTCCGGACAGACCTATCGGGAAATCCGGGAAATCATGGGGCGGTTTAAAGACTTCTTGGTCGTGATCTTTCGGCCTTCTCCAACGTACCTTGGGGATCCCATCCCCCTGAGCGGCGATGGCGACATCACCAATGACCAGCCATCCTGATGCCAGCCATGCCGGTCCCTGGCCAGTCAACGGCCACAAGACGCGTATTTACATAAATCCCGGAGGCCTTTGATTTTGATCAAAGGCCTTTTTGTCGGCAGGCGGATCATTCTGCATGCGAACCGCCGCATCATCTTCCCCTCTGTTCGTAATCTTCATCAATGGCCTTTTTCCAGTCCTTGCGAATCGACTCGGAGCAGCGGAATTCGTTGATCATGGCGCCGACGGTTTCGTAATTCAATCGGGTCCCCCGGGCATCGGCGCAGTAATTGGCCGCTCTATCAGCCTGGATGCCGCATCGTGACGCGGTGGCGATGGCGTCCATGTTCGCTCCCAGAAAAACAAATTCCCAGCCGTACTTTTTGGTCTGCCGCCGGATCATCGTTCGGATTTGCTGAAAGTTGAATTGCCGGCTGGCATTTTCCATGCCGTCGGTGATGATCACAACCATGACCTTATCCGCCCGCAAGGCTGGCTCCGTTTCCTTTTGAATCATGCCGTTCTTCCGGATCGTTTTGCCGATGGCATCCAGCAGCGCAGTGCAGCCCCCCACAGAATAGTCTTTTGGGCTCATCGGCCGGATTTCCCGGATATGGACCCCTTCATAAAGGCATTCATAATCATCATCAAAAAGCACCGTGGTGACAAATGCCTGGTCCTGGCCCTTCGTCTGCTTCTCCAGCATGGCGTTGTAGCCGCCGATGGTATCCTCCTCCAGACCGGCCATGGAGCCGCTTTTGTCAAGGATGAATATCAGTTCGGTCCTTTGGCTTTTCATATCGTCATCCTCCCTTCGTTGCTAAGTCAAGGATAACGCTTTTTAGAACCTTTTAGGTCGCCGGGAAAGCGACATTCATGCGCCAAGCTGCGTCTGGCCAAAGGCGAAGAGGGCTTGATTGATTTCATAGATATCATAATTGCCCTGTCCAATGAAATATTCGATGATCACATCGAATTTATTGCTGTGGGAGAGTGTGAATCCGGCTTTGCCCAACAGGTCTAACGCCTCTTCCAGCTCCAGTTCGAGCGCAATGACGAAGGCAACGACTGTGGCCTTGCCCGGCTTGTAGTTTTTATCGCTTCGGATCTTGGAAAACAGTTTGCGGTCGATGTTGGCGCGTTTATAGACCTGCACATCGGTCATCTCCCTTTCGTCGATCAGGCGCAGCAGGGCTTCGGAAAAGGTTTCGTCCAGCTGTTCGATCACATCCACAAGACTTGGTTTCACCTTCAGCGCGGGAAGGGGCGCCCAGGCTTCCTCGGCCACAATGACCGCCTGAACATCCTTCAGCTGCTGGAATTCATAGGGCTCCAGCCGTCTATTCCCATGGCGGATCGCTTTCGCTTCCGCATAGTTGTCATCGATGTATTTTTCGATGTCGGTGAAGAGTTTTTCTCCCAGCGCAAAGGAGGCTTTGTCAAAAACCACCAGATAGACCATCATGTCATGGCTTAAAAGGAATTCGCTGATGGCGGACACAGCGATCTGGAGCGCCTGGTCTTTGGGGTATCCATAGATGCCTGAGGAGATCAGCGGAAACGCCACCGATTTGCATGAATAGGCCAATGCCAGCTGCAAGGAATTGATATAGCAATCATGCAGATGCTGCGCTTCGTTCAGCCCGCCGCCGCACCAGATAGGCCCTACGGTATGAATGATGTATTTGGCAGAAAGGCCGAACCCTGGGGTGATGACCGCCTCCCCCACATTGCAATTGCCGATCTTATCGCATTCCTTCTGCAGTTTATCCGCGCCCGCGGCGGAAAAAATGGCGCCGCACACCCCGCCGCCTTTCTTTAGCCCGGTGTTGGCCGCATTGACGATGGCGTCGACCGCCATTTGGGTGATATCGTTTCTGACGATGGTAAAGGGCATGGGGAACGAGCTCCTTTCAATATACGGTGAGGCGTCGGCCACCGCGTCGGCCATTGATTTTAATGTACCATAAACCCTTTGAAAGTTAAAGGCCGCGTCCCTTCCCGCGCCGCTCCGGATATTCTTGCGATTTTATTCTATTGATACATGATTCCCGGCATGACCACTTCGTGGATCCCGCTGCCGGGGATCTTCATTTCCCCCATCAGCACCGCATTGTATATGGACCGTTTGCCGAACCGGGCGCGAAGGCCGTCGATGGCCGTCTCCAGCCGGTCCTGCTGTTCCTTGCGGACCGGATCCTCAAACAAGCCGAGCTGCTGGGGCCGATGGGCCGGAACGAGGCGGATCGCCCGGACGGTCACGGCCCGGACCGGCGCATGCCAGTCATAGTTTTCTTCGAAAAGGCTCCGGGCCTTCCGTGCAAGCTTCATGGCGCTCTGGGTCGCCGTGTCCAGCGGAACCTGGTACTGGCGGTACTGTAGGCCCTTGTCCTTGACCGTGATCTGCACGCCTTGGGCGGACAATTCGTGGTCCCGAAGCTTGCGCCCGATGTCCTGGCTCAGTTCAAGGATGATCCGCCAGACCTCTGCCGGATCGTCCAGATCGGCGGTGCACGTGATTCCGTGGCCGATGGATTTGACCGGCACCGCCGCATCCTGCACCATGACCCGGGAAGTGTCTTTGCCGCTGGCGAAGATCCACAGCTGCAGACCGTTTTTGCCGAGAAGCCGCTGCATGAATTCGGGCCCTATGGCGGCAATGTCGCCGATGGTATGGACGCCGTAGCAAGCAAGCTTTCTGGCGGTCGCCCTTCCCACATAAAGCAGTTCTGCTGCGGGCAGCCCCCAGATTTTCTGTCGGAAGTCCTCCTCCCCGATGACCGTGACGGCATCCGGCTTCTTCATATCTGATCCAAGCTTGGCAAAGATTTTGTTGAAGGAAACACCGATGCTGACCGTCAGGCCCAATTCTTCGCGAACCGTTTTCCGGATATCCTCGGCAACCGCTTCCCCGGACCCCCGAAGCGCCCGGCTTCCGGTCACATCAAGCCAGCACTCGTCCATGCCGAAAGGTTCGACCTGGTCGGTGTACCGCTGGTAGATTTCCCGGGTCAGCCTTGAATATTTCAGGTATTGCTCGAATCGGGGCGGCAGCACGATCAGCCCGGGACAGCGCTGTCTGGCCTCCCAGTTGACCATGCCGGTCTTGACACCGGCCTTTTTGGCCGCCTCGGACTTCGCCAGCACGATCCCGTGCCGGTCCTCCGTACTGCCGCAGACCGCCACCGCCTTTCCGCGAAGGGATGGATCCAGCATCATCTCCACAGAGGCGTAAAAGCTGTTCAGATCGCTGTGCAGGATCACTCGTCCGCTTTCCGTCATGGTGCCGCCCCCCTCTGCAACTTCTTAAAACTTCCTGATAAGTCAATCCTATCTTATTGACATCGGCCATCAAAGGAAGTACCATGGTCTTAACTTCGCTGAACTTCTTCTCAAGATTAGCAGTTATGCGAAGTTGCGTCAAGGAAGTTTGCGAAGTTTTGCGAAGTCTTCCGACGGCATATGTTTTGAAAGGACGCACGATCATGAAGACATTCGGCGACAAAGTCAAGGAAGCCCGCGAGATTTTAGGCATCAGCCAGGGGACCCTGGCCGAGAGGGTCGACGTTTCCCAGCGTTCCATCACCGCTTACGAGACCGGAGCGGCGAAGCCCAGGGGCGGCACCATCCGGAAACTGGCCCGCGCCCTGAACGTTTCCCTGGATTATCTCCTGGACGACTCTGTCGAGGATCCCGGCAGCGGCATCGAAAAAGACCCCTATCTCGAGATGGCCCGAGCCTCCTACGGTGCCCGCGGCGAAGAGGAAGCGACCCGCCTCCTTGAAAAAAACATGGCGCTGTTCGCTGGCGGCGCCCTGTCCCAGGAAGCCAAGGACGCATTTTTCGAAGCCGTTATGACCGCCTATGTGACCTGCAAGGAAGAGAGCCGCAGGACCTTCGGTCAAAAGAATCAGGCAGGGTGATATGTCGATTGAATTCATCTCAAAAGAAGTCCGGCGCATCCGGAAAAAATATTCCGTCAACGATCCCTGCAGCCTTTGCCAGGCCATGAAGATCTCCCTGCTCTCCGCAGCCATGGGGACCGGCGGCGGATCCTGTAAAGGGTTTTACCTTATGCAATCCCGGAAACAGGCCATCGTCGTCAACAGCGATCTTCCGGAGGAGCTGCAGCGCATCGTCCTCATGCATGAAATCGGCCATGCGGTACTGCACCGGAAAAGCTCCGGCGCCAAGGCCTTCCATGATTTTTCCCTTTTCGATGAAACCTCGCTTTACGAATATGAGGCGAATCTTTTCGCGGCGGATTACCTTATGGAGGACGAGGCCGTGCTGGCGCTGCTGAACGAAGACATCTCTTTCTTCGCGGCAGCCAGTCTGCTCCGGGTTCCGCCGGAGCTCCTGGACTTCAAGTTCCGGGTCCTGAAGCGAAAAGGCTTCAAGGTGGTGGATCCGCCCCTGAAGGCCCATGCCGATTTCCTCAAAAACATCCCTTCACCGGGTGAGACATCATGAGCGATCCCAAGGTTTATGTTGAAGTCACCGCCGCCTTCGACCGCAGCGGGAAGCTGATCCCCCTCTCCCTGGTTTGGGAGGATGGCCGCCGCTATATCATCGACCGGGTCCTGGACGTCCGGCCCCTGGCCGCCATGAAAGCCGGCGGCCAAGGCGAACGGTATACCATCCGGATCGGCAGCCGGCAAAGTTACCTTTTCTTCGAACGAAGCGCCAGCTTAAGCGGCAGCACCATCGGCCGCTGGTTTGTGGAGAGAAGGCACCCCTGTTGAGCGGTGCTTTTCTCCGGAAAGGATCTGCCCTATGTGCGGAAGATATTATATCGACACCGAAGGGGATGCGGCTGAAATGATGCGCATCCTCGAAGCGATCGGCCGGCGCTTCGGAACGACCTCCGAATATAACGCCATGCGTCTGGGCGAGATTTTTCCTTCCTATGTGGTTCCGGTCATTGCCGCCGGGCCATCGACGGAAGCCGAACCCCGGCTGATGAAGTGGGGCTTTTCCCTCCAGGGAAAGAAGAGCCCGCTGATCAACGCCCGAAGCGAGACCGTCCTTGAAAAGCCCATATTCAGAAATGCCGCCTTGACACAGCGCTGCCTGATCCCCGCCACGAAATACTACGAGTGGGACAAGCATAGCCGCCTTCACACAAAATATGCCATCCGCGCGGAGGATTCTCCCATGCTCTATATGGCCGGCCTGTTCCGCCGGGAATCCTCCTCAGACTTGCCGGTCTTTGTGATCCTGACACAGAACGCCGCAGAAGAAATCGCTTTCATTCATGACCGCATGCCGGTAATTCTATCACGGGATGCCCAAAAAGAGTGGCTTTCGCCCAAAGGGGACGTCCTCAGCATCCTTCATGGACCGACCGTCCGCGTGGCGTATCAGGCCGTTTCCTGAAACCCTTCCCGGACCGGGACCGAGCCGCCGTATCAAATATAAAGGAGGATGCCTTATGAAGCGTCCGGCCCCCCCGTGGTATAAATGTGATTTTCATGTCCATACCACGCAGAGCAGCTGCTTTTCCGACCAAAAGGCAACCGCCGGGCAATGGATCCAGGCCGCTCTGGATGCCGGGCTCCAGTGCATTGCTGTGACAGATCATAACGACTACCGAAAAATCGATGAAATCAAAGTTGCCGCTGCAGGCAAGGATATTGCCGTTTTTCCGGGGACTGAGATTTCCTGCAGCAATCCGAAGATCCACGTCCTCGTCTTGTTCGATGTGGATCGGTACGGCAAGGATATTCAGGCTTTTCTGGAAAAATGTGATGTCCATGGCGCCGGCGGCGGCTCCAGCCGCGGCACCGGCAAAAGCATTTTTGAAGTCTGCGAAATCGCACGAACCTTTGACTGCCTGGTGATTCCGGCCCATATTGATGATTTCCACGGTCTTTCCAGCATGACGCACGATCAGCTGGCCCGTCTCCTGGACAAAAAGTACATCGATGCGGTTCAAATCGACAACCAGGATATCTGGGGGGAGACGGGCTTCAAGGAAGGCGACGAGGATGCGGTTTATCTGAAACTCCAGGAACGGTACAACGCCGACATATCGATCGAACGTGCCCGGGAATGGCAGCGGGTCTATCTGGAGGCACGGAAAACAAACATCCCTATGCTGACCTTCTCGGACAACCCTCATGAAGCAGGGGACTCCCACCATGGATTGTGGGGAATTGGCAAACAGTATACCTGGGTCAGGTTCCATGGGGAGCCCAACCTGGCAAATCTTCGCCAAGCCCTTGGGTCTTACAAGGACCAAATCAGAAATTGTTTCGATTCACCGGAACACCCCGGTGAAGATCCGCTGTGATCCTGAAACAGCGCCATGCCACACCAGCAAAAACCCTGGCTTTCCCAAAGGATAGCCAGGGTTTTCGTATCGTCAGGCCTTAAAAACCATGTTTTCCGCCGCCAGCCCTCGTGAGGGGTCAGGCCGCGGTATGCCCGCTACTTTTTCGTGATTTCCATGATTTCATCAAACTTCGCAGTAATGTATCCATAATTCTCCCTTTTATGAGGAACCATACAGTTGCTGCAGTCCTTGATGCCATTCTCGTCATAGACAAAGTTTCCGCCGCAACGGTCTTTCAGTGCATAGAGCGGGCAGTAGCAGAACAAACAATTGAAATTATCCGGATCATTGGTGGCATGGCACGGAAAATACTCGCATTCCTTGTGATTGATAAAGGAGTATGCTTTGCCCCACCAGGCGGGTTTTCGATTTGCACTCATGGTCTCGTCTCCTAACCTGATTCAGATCGTTCTGTATGAAAAGGTGCGTTTGCCGGCATGGATTCAAGGCTCCGCCTCTCGTCCTTCCTCCCATACTATATTCCAAATCCCCGGGAAAGTCGATAAAACCTTAACAAAAACCCGTGGTTTCAGCCGTTGGCTTCAATGTTTTCACCCACAAATTCATGTCCTCGAAGCTGCCACAGATATGGCAATTGTTGACCATCCGCCCGGTGTAGTCATATCCCATTTTCCACAAAGCCTTATTGATGCCCGGCTCGGTGGCGCGGCTCAAGCTATAGAGCACATGAAATCTTTTTTCCTCAAGGCTTTCTTCCAGCCGGGCGATGATATGGGTAAGCAGCCCTTTCCCCCGGCAGGCTGGTTTCGTTGCGCAGTCCGTGATTTCGGCATTTTTATTTTTGACGTCCATCTCCGCTGATGCCACACTGACGATTTCTCCGTCGATTTCCGCGACTTTGAACATCGTTTTGTTCTTCATGATATGCCTCAAATAATCTGCACGGTGTACCGGCGTTGGATAAGTCTTGAAAATCTCCTTGAACATGCAAATCAACTGAGGAATGTCCTTATCGTCCGCATCACGAATGAGCACCCCTTCTTCCAGGGGCCGATCGCCATCACGGGCGCTGGCGAAGCACTGCGCAAGAATCTTGTTTTCCATATCCCGGCGACGAGCAATCTGTCGGTCCCGATCGTTAAAAAAGGAGACACTATAGGCTGTTTCGCCTTGAAAAAACCCATCGATCTTGCCTTCTTCGATAAAGCCGCTTTGCAGGAAGGCCTCCCGTTCATCCCGGCGGCAATTGCACAGGATCTTGCCGACATTCATTTCCATCGCATATTCCTTGATTTCGGCAAGCGCTTCGACGCTTAGCCCGCCGGAATCCAATATTTTGAGCCGGTCATTGGTCTGGTCCAGAAAAATCCTTGGATCCTTGGATCCTATCTCATAGCTTACTTTAACTGCTGATGGATTCACTCAATTTCCCCCTCCTTTTCAGCCTTGCGTTGTTGTGCGGCACCAGGCATTCCGAGGTGTTGTTGTACAACTTCTCTAAGCCTTTGGCGCCCTTCGCCTTATACTGAGTGCAAAGTCCGCAATTCTGACATTGGTGGCCGGTTTCCTGAGGTTCGGTATAACTGCAGATCACGCCTTCGTAATTTCGTAAGATCACCTTGCTGGGAGATTGGGAAATCAAATATTGCGGATTGACGGGTATTTTCCCTCCGCCTCCGGGCGCATCCACAACAAAGGTGGGGACTGCATATCCGGAAGTATGTCCTTGCAGCATTTCAATGATTTCGATCCCGGCAGATACAGAGGTCCTGAAATGTTCGATCCCTTCCGATAAATCACATTGGTACAGATAGTACGGCCGGATCCGGTTCTTGACCAGTTTGTGCATCAGGTTGCGCATGATATACGGACAGTCGTTAATGTTTTTCAGCAGGACCGATTGATTTCCCAGGGGCACACCGGAATCTGCCAGCATGGAACAGGCTTTCCGGGCTTCCGGAGTCACCTCGTTGGGATGGTTGAAATGCGTGTTGAGCCATACCGGATGGTGCTTCTTCAGAATATCGCAAAGCTCCGGCGTGATTCTCTGGGGCATAACCACCGGCGTCCTGGAGCCGATGCGGATCACTTCAACATGCTCGATTCCCCGTAATTCTCCAAGAATATAATCCAGCTTTTGGTCAGAAATGCATAAGGCATCGCCGCCCGAAATCAATACGTCCCGCACTTCCTTGTGTTTGCGAATATACTCAATGGCCTTATTGATCTGCTTCAGCGGCATGGATTTGTCCTCATTGCCGGCAAAACGCCGCCGTGTGCAGTGTCTGCAATACATCGAACATTGATCGGTCACTAAAAGAAGTACCCGGTCCGGATATCGATGGGTCAATCCCGGCGTCGGCGAATCAACGGTCTCATGAAGCGGATCGCTGCTATCGCAGTCAGAAATCAGCGTTTCTTTGATCGTCGGTACCGCCTGCCGTCGAATAGGACAATTTGCATCCTTTTTATCCATCAGCATCGCATAATACGGTGTGATCGCCATTCTCAAAGTGCCCAAACAAATCTCGATGGATTGCCGTTCATCTTCTGTTAAATCGATGACTTGCTCCAGTTCCCGAACCTTCGTGATTCGGTTGGCAATTTGCCAATGCCAGTCATTCCATTGATCCTCGGTCACATTGGACCATAACGGGATTTCATTGTAATTTCTACGCATTGAATACCCCTTTCTCATTATCTTTTCTTGCTTATTCATTATTTATTTCTGCCTTTCCATCATTGACCTAAT
>CALMWJ010000293.1 GCA_937873525.1 uncultured Peptococcaceae bacterium
ATCAGGATCGCGATTCCAAGCAAAAGCGTCATCATCGACATCCTCCCCCATCCTTCCCGCTCATTCTTCTCCGAGACGTTTTTTCAGTGTTTGCCGTCTGCCAAACCATTGCTTCAGCGTCACATCAAGGGATTCCTGACGAATCTTGGCCGCATCGAATCGCATCAGCTGAAACACGATCTGGATACAGACTCCGGCGCCAAAGGCGGCCAGCACGGTGCCTAAGCCAACCGGTCCACCCAAGAGGAATCCGCTCAAGACGGCAGAGCCTTCGATCAGGAATCGGCAAAGCCCTGCCGAAAAACCGGTCCGTCGTATCAAGGCCACCATCAGGCTGTCCCTTGGTCCAGCACCGTATCCCGAGCCAATATAAAGAAAGGCGCTGAAGGCAATGGTCAAGAGTCCTGCCAGCATCAGCAGAAGCTGCATGGGCAGAAGGGTTTGGACCGGGATCAGGTCCAGCCGCAGGACCAGGTCGGTGGAGACCCCGATCAATATCATATTCAGTAGAGTCCCCAAACCGATTTTCTCACCCAATAAGGCTGAAAACACAACAATGCAGGCTCCGGTAAGGATGGACACCGTCCCGATGCTCAATCCCAGCACCATCCCAACGCCGGAGTGGAAAACCTCCCAGGGCGCATACCCCAGATTTGCTTTCATGGTCATCACGATTCCCGGTCCATACAGCAACAGCCCGGCGTTCAGCCGCAGCATGCGCTTCAGTGTTAGGTTCATCTTTTACTCCTTTTTTTCCACCGGTCTTATATAAAACCACCCTGTTTCAGAATCACGATCCATAAAAATATCGTGATGACCGAAAAAGCGGAACTGTACACCACCAGCTGCCCCGCCAGCTCGCTGTCCCCTGCCATCTGCTTTGCCATGGTAAAGGAGGATACCGCGGCAGGAGACGCATACAAAGCCAGCAGTCCCGTCAGCCGGAGGTCCCGGAAGCCCATCAGAAGCGCGGCGGCCAGAAGCGCCATCGGCACCAGAACCAACCTGCCAGCGACGCCCGCCAGCACCTGGCGCCAGCATTGCCGGGTCGCCGAAAAATGGAAGGACCCTCCCAGAAGCATCAGCGCCAAAGGGGTTGTCGCCTTTGCCATATCCTCCATAGCCTTATATAAGAAGGCCGGGAGACGAAGGCCCAAAAGCAAAATCCCGACGCTGCAAATGGATGCCAGAATCAGCGGGTTGGCGGCGACCCCCTTCAAGATCTTCGACCATTGCGTCACGCCATCCCGATAGATTTCCAGCGAAATCACGGCAAGGACATTGAACAGCGGAACGACGACAGAAATCAGCAGAGCCACCGGGCCGATCTGATCATCCCCAAACAGCGCCGCCGCCACCGGAATCCCGAAAATGATAAAATTGCTCCGGAAGATCCCTTGGATCAGCACCCCGCGACGGCAATCCTCTTTTTCGAATCGAGGAACCAGCCCATAAAGGATGCTGAAGACCAGTAAAATGCTGATGGCTGCAAAAGCCATCAGCGGCAGATCCAAACTGCTTTGCAAATCGGTCTTGTAAATATTGATGAAAAGCAAAACCGGCAGAAACACTTGGAACACCAGCCGGTTCATCACATCCTGGGTATGCTGGTCCAGCAGCCCGAGACGGCGCATCCCATAACCCAGCGACATGTTGAAAAACAATGGAAATACAACGGCAAATGCCAATGCCAGACTATCCATGAAATCTCCTTCGGTCCGCCGGACCCAGCGGTCACTGACCGGTCAATTCATCGCCGGCGGCCTGCACCATATATAAAATCTTTTCTTCATCCAAGGTCAGCATCTCCCGATGACGCATCAAAAGCTGTCCATCCACCATCACCGTATCCACATTGCCGGCGCCAGCCGAATAAACCAGCTGGGAAATCGGATCATACATCGGCCGCATATTAGGCTGGTCCAGGTCGATCATGATCAGATCCGCCTTTTGTCCGGCTTCGATGGTGCCGCACTCCTCAAAGCCAATGGCGCTGGCGCCGATGGGTCCGGTCATTTGCAGGACCTGCCCCGCCGGCATGATGGTGGGATTGGCCAGATTGGCTTTATGCAGCAGAGCAGCTGCCCGGATCTCCTCCCACATGTCCAGATTGTTGTTGCTGGCCGCGCCATCGGTGCCCAAGGCAACCGCAACGCCGTTGGCCATCAAGGCCGGGATCGGCGCGATGCCGCTGCCTAATTTCATGTTGCTTTGAGGATTATGCACCACCCTGACCTTTTTAGCCTTGAGGATCTGCCGGTCCTCCTCCGACAGCCAGACACAATGCGCTGCCAGGACAGGAACATGGTCAAAAAAGCCCAGGGCATCCAGCCGTTCCACCGGCGTCATGTCAAATTCCTTGATGCTGTTGTTGAACTCTTCCCGGGTCTCTGCCACATGGATGTTCAGGCCGACATTCAATTCTACGGCCATGTCCAGGATTTTTTTGAGGTAATCCGTGGAACAGGTGAAGGGCGCATGGGGCGCCAGCCAGCAGCGAATGCGGCCGTCTGCTTTCTCCTGCCAATGCCGGATGAATTCTCTCGCCTCGTGAAGCCTGTGGGTATCGCCAAGAGGCAGATCCTGCAACCCCCGGCTCAGATTGGCGCGGATCCCGGATTCCAGGACGGTTTTGGCCATTTCGTCCATGAAAAAGTAAGCGTCCGAAAAAGCCGTGGTTCCGGAGCGGATCATTTCCAGTACCGCCGACATGCAGCCTGCCCGGGCTGTTTCGGCCGTGAGCCTGTCCTCGAGAGGAAAGATCCGGTCGAAGAGCCACTGGTGGAGCGGCATGTCATCCCCGACACCGCGAAGGATATTCATGGCGCCATGGGTATGGGCGTTGACCAGTCCGGGCATGGTGATGAACCCTTTGCCCGGGATTTTTTTAAGATCATTGTACTGAGGGGTCAAATCTTCCCCCACATCCACGATCCGATCGTCGATGACCGCAATATCCCCATGAAACCAGGGACGTTCTCCGGCTAAAGGGACCACGAGGGTATCTTTGATCAACCAGCCAGACATAAAACACCTCCTTGATGATTCGCGGCTGCCTTCGCGCATGGCCTATCCGCAGCTGCATTTGCTGAATCAGCTTTCCTTTGTGATCGCATGGGCATCCAGGATCGTTTCCCTGCGCAGCAAGGCTTTCATCTCCGGACTGATGCTGCCGCAGCCGCAATCAAAATCCAAAGGCACCGCCTCCAGAAGCGCCATGATCAGCTTGGAAATATTCCCCGACAGCATGGCCATGGCATCCAGAACTTCCTGATGGGACAGGGGTTCGGCGGAAATGCCCGCCGCAAAATTTGTCACCATGGAAATGGTGGCATAGCACATGCCGGCCTCTCTGGCCAGAACCACCTCCGGCACGCTGGTCATGCCCACCAGGTCGCCGCCCATCATTTTGAACATGCGGATCTCTGCCGGCGTCTCGAAACGAGGGCCTTCAGCGCAGACATAACAGCCGCCGTTATGCAGGCTGAGCCCCAGCGCCGCAGCTTTTTCTTCGATCAATCCCCGGGTCCTGGCACAATAGGGGTCTGTCACGTCCACATGGACCACGCCGGTGCCGTCGCCTTCAAAAAAGGTCGTCCTGCGCGACTTGGTGAAATCAAGGAACTGGTCCGGCAGGACGAAATCCATCGGTTTCATCTCAGGGTTCAGGGACCCGACGGCGGTGGTTGCAAAAATCTGACGCACGCCTAATTTCTTCAAGGCCATGATGTTGGCCTGGTAGTTGATCCGATGGGGCGGAACCGAGTGGCCTTTTCCATGGCGGGTCAGAAACGCAATGCGCCTGCCTTGGCAAGTACCGGTCATAAGTTCAACGGGCCCATAGGCGGTCAGCACGCGTTTTTCCTGAAGATTCTCCAGCATGTCGGCACGATAAACACCGGTTCCTCCGATCACGGCCAGTTCAATAGGCTGCATAGGTCATCCCTCGCTTTCTGTTTCGTTGGCAAAGAGTCTTTCACTGAATTCGTCGGCGTTAAAAGGTTTTAAGTCACGGATGCCTTCACCCCAGCCGGTGAATTTAACCGGCAGCTGATATTCGTTCTGTATGCCAAGAACGATCCCGCCTTTGGCCGTTCCGTCCAGTTTGGTCAGCACCACCCCCGTCACTCCGGCGGCCTCTTTAAATAATCGGGCCTGGGACAAGGCATTCTGGCCGGTGGCCGCATCCAGGACAAGGAGCACCTCATCGGGCTGCCCCGGACATTCCCGCTGGATGATCCGGCAGATTTTCTTGAGTTCTTCCATCAAATTGGCTTTATTTTGCAAACGGCCTGCCGTATCCACCAAAAGCACATCGGCTTTGCGGGACCGGGCCGCTGCCAGGGCATCAAAGACCACGGATCCCGGATCGGCGCCCTCCTGATGGCGGATCAGATCCACCTGGGCCCTCTTGCACCATACCTCCAATTGATCAATGGCTGCCGCACGGAAGGTATCCGCTGCGGCCACGATCACTTTATAACCGTCCTGTCTCATTTGGCTGGCCAATTTTCCGATGGTCGTGGTTTTTCCGACGCCATTGACCCCAAGAAAGAGGATAACCTTCAGTTTTCCCTTTTCCAGCTTCAGCTCGTGGTCGCCTTCTGCCAGAATTTTAGCGACCTCGGCTTTCAGGCTGGCGGCCACCGCGTCCACGCTGTCCATTTTTTCCTTTCGGGAACGTGCCCTCAGACCGTCCACCAATTCCATCGCAGTCGCCCCGCCCACATCGGCCAGGATCAGCTGCTCCTCCAGTTCGTCAAAAAACGGGTCGTCGATTTTTTGGCCGCTCATAATTTTACTGATTTTCTGAAATATACCGCCCAATAAACCCATGGTCCTGTTCCATCCTCTCGGTGCTTATTCTCCAATTTATACGTGGCGGACCGGGCCCGCCGGCAATCAACGGGGATATCCTTTTTTAGATCACATGCTCCAGATCCTGCATGCGGACGCTCAGGATCCTGGACACACCGGAGACCTCCTCCGCCGCAACGCCGTAAATCACATCGCCCACCTCCATGGTGCCTCTGCGATGGGTGATAACGATGAACTGGCTTCCGGCGTGACTGTATTCTTTGATCAGGGAGGCAAACCGGTCCACATTGGCATCGTCCAGGTTCGACTCGATTTCATCAAGGATGCTGAAGGGGCTGGGCCGCACCTGCAGCATGGCCAGCAGGAGGGATATGGCGGTCAGGGCCTTTTCCCCGCCGGACAGCAATGAAAGATGCTGGGGCTTCTTGCCGGGTGGCTGGGCCATGATGTCGACGCCGGTTTCCAGCATATTGTCCGGCAAGGTCAGATAGAGGCTGGCCCTGCCGCCGTCAAACAGCCGCTGAAACACCAGATTGAATCGTTCATTGATCTGCTCAAAGGTTTCTTTGAATTTTGAGGCCACCAGGGCATCCATTTTCTGGATCACCTGCTCCAGATCGGCTTTGGCCTTCACCAGGTCTTCCGTCTGATTGGTAAGGAAGGCCAGACGTTCCACCAGCCGGTCGTATTCCTCCACAGCACCCAGATTGACCTGTTTCATCGCGCCGATCTCTTCGCGGAGCTCCTTGATGCGCAGCTGGGCCTTGCGGCGCTCCTGAACCGGTTCGATGGTATCGAGAGCTTCCTCCCAGGATAAGCCAAACTGCTCGGATAGCCTCTGTCCCCATTCTTCCAGGTTCGCCTGAAAACGGCTTTCCTGAATCTGCATCTGGCGCAGCCGGTCTTCGCGGCTTTGGATCTCCGCGCTGATCTTGCGCTGGTTTTCGTCTAAATCCATGACCTTCTGCTGGAGCCCCTGCCGTTTTTCCTGACAGAAGGCTTTTTCTTCCTCCAAACGGGCGATTTCCGCCAGGAGCGCCTCGGCTTCCCGTTTTCTTGACTGCAAGGCCCCGAAGTGCTGCCGGGCTTTCTGCCGGCACAGGACCGCATTTTCATGCTGAGAGGCCATCATCCGCTGCAACTGGTCCATCCGGTCTTTCAGGAAGCTGCCTTCATGATCGAAGGAATTCAGCCGTTCCGTACTGGCAGCCACCTGGATGCGCAACTCCGTCAGATTCTGCTGACGCGCCATCCGCTGGGTGTCCGCCGTCTGAATCCTTTGCTTCAAGCCATCGATCCGGCCGCTGCTTTCTTCCAGCGCTTGGACGATGGCCTCTTTCCGTTGGCTGTGTTCGTTCAGGGAACCGGTCAGCCGGACACGGGCTTCATCCGTTTCCTCCTGCTGCCAGTCCATGGTTTGAAGCTCCTTGACGCATCGCTGGATTGCTTCCTCCTGATGCCTCAAACTGCTGGCAATTCCCGCAAGCTCCTGTTTCCATTGCTGCAGCTGATCCTGGCTTTGGACCAGCGCTTCTTTTTGTTGATTGAGTTTCTGTAAAAGGACTTCCTCTTCACCTTCGCCTTGCAAAATGCGCTGGGATAACCGGCGGATCTCCTGATCCAGTTCAGCCAGCTGCCTTCTCCGGCTGATGAATCCATCGGCATTGACGCGGACGCTCCCGCCGGTCAAAGAACCGCCGGCATTGACCACTTGCCCGTCCAAAGTGACCAATCGGTATCTGAACCCGATTTCTTTAGCCCGGGCCACCGCGTGGCTCAGATCATCCACAACCCAAACCCGGCCCAGGAGAAATTCCATCACCGGCAAGAAGCGATCTTCAAAATCCACCAGATCCACCATCCGGCCCAAAATGCCTTTCCCTTTCGGGGCGTCGGTCATTGCGCCGCCCTTTGGCTTGATGGTATCCAAAGGCAAAAAGGTGACCCTCCCTTTGTTATAGTTTTTCAGCCAGCTGATGGCGGCCTGGGCATTTTTTTCCGTTTCGGTGATCACATTCTGGGCGGCACCGCCTAAGGCCACCTCCACCGCCACTTCGTATTCCTTGTCGACACGGAGGTTTTGCGCCACCGTCCCCAAAATCCCATCGATCCAGTCCTTGTCCCGGCGGCGGAGAATCTCCCGGACGCCCTGGGCATACCCCTGGCCTTCCTTTTCCATTTCTTCGAATAACTTATACTTGGAAAGGGCTTGGCCCCTTTCTCCCGCCAGCAGCCGGTTGGCCTGCTGTGCCTGCTCATAAGCGGTCTTGTCCTGCTGGCGCAGGCTTTCCTGCTCTGCCAGCCGTGCCATTTCCTCTGAAATCCTGGATTCCAAGCCAGATTGCTGCTGTTCCAAGGCCAGCTGCTTCTCCCGGGCCTTTTCCGCCGCTTCCGCGGCCGCCTGGCGGGACTCATCCAGCCGCTCCTGCTGGCGGTTCATAGCCAGCAGGTCCTGGCTGCATCGGACGATTTCATTCTGGACAAAGCTTTCTTGCCTCAGCAAGTCGAAATGAGCTTCTTCCCCGGCCGCCAGGGCCTGACGGTCCTGCAAGACGGTATCGGCAATCTCTTTCTCGTTTTTTTCCTCGGCCTCCAGGATCTCACGGTCATGATTCAGCTTGAGCGCCAATTCGGCGCCCTCATTCTGCCGAGCCTTCCATTGGCCGGACAAATCGTTCCATTCCGCCTGCAGATTCTCCTTTTCCTGCTCCAGACCGGTTGCCTGGGCTTCCAGGGAGGCACTCTTTTCCTCGTCGCTGCGGTTTTCGCTGTCCATCTTTTCTGCCTGTAGGCTCTGTTCATAGATCAACGCTTGCAGACGTCCCAGCTGTTCGCTGAGCCGGTCCATTTCCAACCGGATGCCTTCCTCCTGGCTTCGTACCGAGACAAAGCCGGTTTTTTGGGACAGCAGCTCCTGCTGGACCTGCTCCAGCTCCGTCTGAAGCTGGAGCAGTTTTTCACGGGCGATCCGGATCTCTCCGGTGATCATCCCCATTTCCAGCTGGTCCAATTCTTTCTTGATCATCTGATACTGACGGGCTTCCTCTGCCTGCTGGGCTAAGGGCCCTTCCTGGCTGCGCAGCTCCAGCAAAAGGTCTTCGATCCGCAGCAGGTGCTGCTGGGTCTCATCCAATTTCTTGGCTGCTTCTTTTTTTCGGTACCGGTATTTAATGATGCCCGCGGCATCCTCCAGAATGGCGCGTCGTTCCTCCGGGCGGGCCATCAGGATCTCTTCCACCCGGCCCTGCCCGATCATGGAAAAGCCCTCCCGGCCAACACCGGTATCCATGAACAGCTCATGGACGTCCTTGAGTCGGCAAGGCACTTTATTGATCAGATAATCGCTTTCCCCCGAGCGATAAAGCCTGCGGGTCACCGTGATCTCATTAAAATCCAAAGGAAAGGTTCCCGAGCTGTTGTCGATGGTCAAAGACACCTCGGCCATGCCAAGAGACTTTCTCTTTTCGCTGCCGGCGAAAATCACGTCCTCCATCTTGCCGCCCCGCAGGGATTTGGCGCTTTGTTCCCCCAATACCCAGCGGATCGCGTCGGTGATATTCGATTTGCCGCTGCCATTGGGACCGACCACCAGCGTGACCCCCGGCTGAAATTCCAATACCGTTTTGTCGGC
>CALMWJ010000294.1 GCA_937873525.1 uncultured Peptococcaceae bacterium
CAATGCCCTCATGGGCGGAAAGGACACAAAGCATGAAAAATCTTGACCTCTTACAAAAACAAAAAGCGGAGATCCTTCAGAAGATCAACGCGGCCGTAAAGTCCGGCGATGAAGAAAGCTTTGCCAGCGCCTTCACAGAATTCACCGACCTCCTGCAGGAAGCTGTCATGGCGGAAGCTCGGGGCATGGTTCAGGCAGCCGACAATACGATCCTCGCCGGCCGAGGTATCCGTGCTCTGACGAGTGAAGAAAACAAATTCTATCAGGCCTTTATCGACGCTGCCAAATCTCCCAATCCCAAGCAGGCGCTGACCGGCACCGACTATGTTCTTCCCAAGACTGTTATCGATGCTGTCATGGAAGACATGGCTGCCGCTCATCCTCTGTTGGATGCCATTGCCTTCGAGAACACCCTGGCCTTGACCGAGATCCTGATCAGCACGACCTCCGGTTCTGCAATCTGGGGTGAGCTGACGGCGGCCATTACCAGCGAACTTGGCGCTGCATTCAATAAGCTGGAGCTCTCCAAGAAAAAGCTTTCTGCGTTCATCCTTATCTCCAAATCCATGCTGGACCTTGGTCCGGAATGGATCGACCGCTATGTGCGGGCCTTGTTGGTGGAAGCCAATGCGACCGGCCTGGAAGATGCGGTGGTCGATGGTGACGGCGATGACAAACCCCTGGGCATGACTCGGGCGCTTACCGGTGCTGTCGATGGCGTATATCCCAGAAAGACCGCCATCACCATCACGGCGCTTGACCAGATCGCCTTCGGGACTATTCTCAATACCTTGTCCCAGGGACCCAACAGCAAGCGCCGGGCGATCCAGAAGATCATCATGATCGTCAACCCCGCTGACTATTTCACCAAGGTCATGCCGGCCACAACCGTCCGGGCAACCGACGGCAGCTTCACCAAAGACGTCTTCCCCTTCCCCACGGAGGTTTTCCAGTGCTCCGGTATGCCTCAGGGCTATGCAGTGTTTGGCATTGGGAAACGGTATTTTGCAGGCCTTGGCACTTCCAAGGGTGGCAAGGTCGAATACTCCGATGAGTATAAGTTCCTTGAGGACCAGCGAGCTTACCTGATCAAGTTGTATGGCGACGGCAAGCCTTTGGATGCCAACGCCTTTGTCTTGGCCAACATCTCCGGACTGACCCCGTACATCCAGAAGGTCTATGTGACCAATGACGAGGAAAGCCCCGTGGCGATGTTCCCTGCCTATGACGCCAGGCTGGCCAGCCTGACCCTGGGATCTTTGACACTGAGCCCGGCCTTCAATAAGTCGGTCTTTGCCTACACCGCCGCCACGAGCAATGCAACCAACACCGTGACCGCAGTCGCTATGGATGGCGAAGCCACCATTGAGATCCTTAATGGTGAAACCCCTGTGGCCAACGGCGCAGCGGCTACCTGGGCGACCGGTGAGAATACCCTGACCATCAACGTGACCAGCGGTACCGAGACCGAAACCTATACGATCATTGTTACGAAGTCCTAAGGATAGGAGGTAGGCGGATATGGCATTACCGACTGGAGTGCTTGCTGCCGTCAAGAATTACCTGGACATTACCTGGACGGATGATGCCGGAGACACCAAACTCTCCGGCATCATTGCTCGGGGGATGACCTACATTGACGGCGTGGCTGGCTCAGCCATGGATTATACGATCGAAGGCAAGCCGCTGGAGCTTCTGCTTGACTATGTGAGGTATGCCAGGTCCAATGCTCTGGATGAATTCCAGGGAAACTACCTGCATGAGCTCTTAAGTCTGCAGCATGCCCAAATGGTGGCTTCCGGGATTGCCGGCGCTAGTTTGTCAGCTCTGACGATCGGCACGCTGACTTTAACGCCGACTTTTGCAGCCGGAACCTATGAATATACTGCGGCGACGGCCAATGCAAGCGATGTGATCACGGCCACGGCTGCGAAGAGCATTGCGGAGATCCTGATCACAGTCAACGACGTTGCAGTCGAAAGCGGCGAAGCGGCGACCTGGGATGAAGGCGATAACATCGTCAAAGTCTCAGTGACCTACGGCGCAGTGGAGCTGACCTATCTCGTCGTTGTCTCGAGGTGATGGTATGGTGATCAGAAAAAAAACGCAGTCGTTCAATGATGGTGTGGTCGGCATCTATGCCGTGACCGACACGGCGGTAGCTGGAGACAAGCCGGTCATGGGGATCACACTAAAACAGAGCCTGCGGTATGCGGAGCGTACGGTGGGTATCACGCGTTTCTATACGGCCATGCAGGCCGGCGCCGACGTGCGGTATGTCCTGCGCTGCCCCAGACTCAGGGACATCTCGACACAGGATGTGGCAATCCCAAACGACGGCAAGCAGTACAAAATCATCCAGATCCAATATCCGGAGGATATGAATCCGATTGTGATGGACCTGACGCTTGAGGAACTGACAAATCTGTATGATATCTACCAGCCAGCAGAGGAGGGCGAGGAATGAATCTGAACATCATCAAGAACGCTCTCCTGACCGTCACCAGCAATGTTGGTCACTATGAAGTCTTAAAGAAAACGGACCAGTATATCGTCTGGGCCGAGGATGGCCAGGCAGACAGCTTATGGGCCGATGGGAAGATGCAGGAGCAGGTTATCACCGGCACGGTGGATTATTTCACAAAAACGGAATATGACCCCAATGTTGTGAAAATCCAAGCCGCTTTGAATGAAGCGGAGATCTCTTTTCGATTGAATTCCATCCAATACGAAGAAGACACAAAGTTAATTCATTACGAATGGGTGTGGTCTCTTGGCTAGGATGACGTTCAAAGCGGGCGATGAATATGCCATGAAGCTCTCCAAGCTCGCCGCAAGCTCTGATGAGATTGCCAAAAAAGCGATATACTCTGCTGCGGACATCGTGGCCGATGAGATCAAGAAAAACTTGGTCGGCAATCTTCGAGATCCAGCGTATGCCGGCATTGGGAGCTATGGTAAGAGCAAAGCCGGAGCCTGGGGCGGGAAAGCTTCAAAGCCGACGGGCGACCTGGAAGAATCCTTTGGAATAACGCCAATTTCCCAGGACGAAGACGGAAACTGGAATGTGAAGATTGGTTTTGATGGTTATGACCGAAAGGGTGTATCCAATCAGTTGAAGGCCCGGGCTATGGAGAGCGGAACCAGCATCTTACGCAAGCGGCCCTTTGTCCGGCCGGCGGTTAACGCGACCAAGAAAAAGGCTGTTGAGACAATGAACGAGATTATTGAACAGGAATGCAAGGAAATATTTGATGGGAGGTAAAAAATGAATGGCTAAAGTTGGTTTGAAATATCCGGTTTATGCCGTGCTGGCGGAGAACGGCTCCGTGGTTTCCTATTCCAGCGGCGCGGTTCTGGCAAAAGCCATCGAGGCAAGCATCAATATTGACACGAACGACGTCAAGCTGTTTGCCGATGATGCGGTTGCAGAAAGCGACCAAAGCTTTTCCAGCGGTTCGGTCAAGATCGGCATCGATGATTTGTACGATGCGGCAAAGGTTGCCCTGCTCGCCTATGTTGAAGGCGCCACAATCGACGCCAGCCTTGGTTCCAAGGAACTCTCTGCAGGTGCTTCGACCGGCGCCAATGTGGGTTTTGGATTCTACTGTAAAGTGATTCGCTCCGGCCTTACGAGATACCGGGCAATCTGGATGAAAAAGGTCCAGTTCAAAGAGCCTTCGGACGAGGCAACGACCAAGGGCGAGAAAGTGGAATTCAAAACCCCGTCGCTTGAAGGCACCATCATGATGGCAGCCGATGACAAATGGAAGGAAGAAGGTACCTTCAGTACGGAAGCACTGGCGAAAGCCTGGCTGGAAGGTAAATGCGGCTTGGCCAACAAAGTGGCGACGCCGGTTTCTTCGGTGGCTTCCGGATATTATGCCGAAGCACAGAGTGTAACGCTGACGTGCGCGACCTCTGGCGCCAGCATCTACTATACCACAGATGGTACGATCCCCAGTGCAACCAACGGGACGCTGTACAGCACCCCGATCGCCTGTGCGGATCCGTCCAACACATGCATCAAAGCAGTGGCCGTCAAGACCGATTACACAGCTTCGGACATCTTGGAGCTGTATATCACGGTGGCATAATGTTGAGGGCGGCGTAACAGCCGCCCATTCTCTTTAAGGAGGAGTTTCATGAGCGATTTGAAGCCCAAAGGTACAAAAATAAAGCTTGGAGGTAAAGAATATGGCCTGCGTTTCACGCTGAATGCCATCGATGACATTCAGGAACAATTCAACGTTCCGGTTGCTGAACTGCCGGAACTTCTAAAAGACGAGAGAAGTCAGATCCGCAATCTGAAGATTCTGCTCGCCATCCTCATCAACGAGGATATTGAATGTGCCGCTGAAGAAAGCGGAGAAAAGCCGCAGCGCATCGATGAGCGCTTTATTGGCCGGCATATTGAAGTGGCCAATATGCGCAATATGATGGCGGCGATTCTTCAGGCGTTTTTTGATGGCCTCCCGGAGACGGACGATGAGGACAGCGACCCAAACTCCCAGAGCGGGCAATAGAAAAGCTCAATATTGCCCGCTGTCTATTCATAGGCAAAACCTTGCTTGGGTATACCGAAAAGGAAACCTGGCGCATGACGATCCGTAAACTACATCTTTTATATACGGAATACAAAAAAGAGCATGGTCAAAACCAGAAGAAGGAAATAATTGACGATGTGATCCCAATGTGAAGGAGGCGAAAACAATGAGCTATGATATCGGCCCCCAGATAGGTATAGAGGGCGAGAAGAATTTCAAAAACGCTGTGGCCGGCATCAATAAAGACATGGCGGTTTTAGCCTCCGAGCTTGGGAAAGTCGC
>CALMWJ010000295.1 GCA_937873525.1 uncultured Peptococcaceae bacterium
CCCCTCAAGAGCTTCCAAGGCCGCTTCGGCCTTTACCTTGTCCGGCAGCCCGCCCGGAAGCCGCAAGGCCCGCAAATACGTGCCAAGCCAGCGTTCCCCTGTCCATTGGCAGGCTTCCAGGATGGCTTCCAAGGCATAACCTTCCGGGATCGTCCCACGGTCGGCATAAGCCAGCAAAGCGGACTGACGCGTCAAGTCAGCCAGGGCAATCAAGCATTGTGCCGCAACGGGATCAAGCTCCACATCCAGGGATGCATTGACCAGATGGCTGATGCCGCTGATTTCATTGAGGACCGCCAGCAGAGCCTCTGCATCCCGGCCTTCCGAGAAAATAAACGTGCCACCGGCGTTGTCAACCCAAAAAATCCTGTTGTCCTTGAAATAGGCGATCTTGTCAATTTTTCCGAAAGACCCGGAAACCCGGAATCCCGCAAAACGGTCAACTTCCGCCAGGGCTTTGAAATAATCATAGGCGGCCGGCGTCATGGCGCCTTGATCATCCAGGATGTTTTGGTCCCGCAGGCTCTGCTTGTCCTCTTCCTTGAATCCAGGCGTCTGCAGAGCTGCCAGCGGCGACACCGGTGTTTTTTGTTCAAAAGCCGAACCCAGCCAGGTGACTGCTTCGGGCTTCAATTGCACTCTGATCGTCATACGTGACCTCCTATCAATATGCATAAGGGAATGGATTCGTGTTTTCACTGACAAACCGGTTGATGTTCTCGGCTACGTTCCCAACGGCTTTGCCCGTATCGAATAAACTCTTCAAGCCCTGGCGAACGCCCGGCGTATACGCCTTCCCGGCTGCATCGCCGGCTGCTCCGATGATGTTGCCGGTGAATTCCTGATTCATATTATCGAAAATGACCCCATCCCCTTTGATGAAGTTCTTGGCCTGATCCGTGCCCAAGCCCTGAAGGCTGTTGCCGATGGCCGTCTTGCCAAAGCTCTGGGTCAGAGGATTGGAGTTGCGGATCGAATTGATAAAGGTGCCCGCATTAATGTCTGACCAGTCCAGTCCCTCGGGGATTTTACCGGGCGACGGCAAAATGCCGTCACCAATCACATTCAATGCGGAATCCAAGGCGCCTTTGGTGGCACCCTTCATTCCACCCTGGACGATCGAAGTCAGGAAATCCTTGCCCTTTTCCG
>CALMWJ010000296.1 GCA_937873525.1 uncultured Peptococcaceae bacterium
TATTATAGCAAGAATGATTCAGTTTTGCAAACCCCTTATGGATGGAAGAAAATGGAAAACGGATTTTGGACGTCGAAAAGGGATTGAAAAAATCCAAAACCTAGGTTTTTCCCTTGACAATGTCTGCGGATTTGTTATAATAACACTTGTCTGATTTAGGGCGGTTAGCTCAGTTGGTTAGAGTACTACGTTGACATCGTAGGGGTCGATGGTTCGAGTCCATTACCGCCCACCATTTTTACAATCGAAAAGACTTCGTGAGAAGTCTTTTTTGTTTTAAATTCCGGCATTGATGAGAAAATTCACCAGAAAGAATGTTCCTGTGGCATAATATGGATGTAGACCGAGGTGATCTTGCTCATATGCAAGCGCATCGGATCCTTTTTTGAAGATTCTATGGCATATGGTACAATGTTTATAAAATATTTCGGCTTTTAAAAGGAGCAAAGAATGAAAAGAACAAAATTCGCCGCAGCCTTCGGTGCGCTGGCTTTCGTTTGGATGCTGCATCCGAACCCGGCCGTGGCAGCGATTGAACCGATAATCTTTGAAAACCTGGATAATCTGCCTGCTGACCATATCCGCATTGTTTTGGATGGGCAGGAAATTCCGATGGAGACGAAACCGCAGATCATAGACGGCCGGACTTATGTTCCATTGCGGGCTGTGTCGGAGGGGATGGGGCTGATGGTGGAATGGAATGAAGCCAGCCGTACGATCACAGCCACAAATGAGGAAAGCACGATCCTCCTGACGCTGGACAGCAAGGAGGCGATGGTCAATGCGCAGGCTGTTGCACTGGACGCACCTTTATGCATTCTTGATGGCCGCGTTCTGGCGCCGCTGCGATTTCTTCAGGAGAATCTGGGGTACCGCGTGGTCTGGAACGGGGAAGCCCGCCTGATCCTGATGAGTCGCCAGGACATCGGGGAATGGCGTTATAGCTATTTCGAGATGACCGAGCCCTACCGTGAGGTCGAAGCCTTGTACATCAACGGGGAAAAAACGGCAAGGATCCGCTTCAATGGCAAATATCACGACGCCGAGGTGGCCTGGCGTTTGGAGGGCTATGAAGGGACCTACCCTTTCAGAGAATATGAAAGAAAATACATCGGCGATGTGAAAACCCCGGAAACCCGGTATACCGGGACCAATCGGACCCAGATGGTCTCTATCCAGGGCATTCTGATCGCCAACAAGACCTATTCCCTGCCCGAAGCCTATGCGCCCGGCGAACATCCAGCCGCCCGTGAGGCCTTCAACATCATGCAAGCGGATGCCCAGGCTGCCGGGCTGTCGATTTACGTTGCTTCGGGGTATCGCGATTATCGGCTGCAAACGCTTATATACAACCGCAACTCAGCGCTTTACGGTCAGAGCCGGACAGACACCTTCTCCGCCCGGCCAGGCCATTCGGAACACCAGACCGGAATGGCCTTCGACTTGAACACCATCAGCGGCTCTTTCGGAAAGAGCAAGGAAGGCGAATGGGTCCGGGACAACGGACATCGGTATGGCTTTATCATTCGTTATCCCGAAGGCAAGGAACAGCTCACAGGCTATCAATATGAGCCATGGCACATCCGTTATCTGGGTATTGAGATGGCAACCAAGGTATACGAGAGCGGTCTGTGTCTGGAGGAATATTTCGGCATCCCGTCGGCCTATGCTTCCTAACACCTGAGATTCAATGTTTATGGTATTTCACAAAACAGGGCGGTCAAAAGACTTCGAAAGGAGTCTTTTGTCTTTTAGGGACTTTGTTTTCTGCATAAAAAAGAAACAATTAATATTGAACCCCCGCCTTAGAACAACGGAACTAAATAATTATTTGAATGTTATAACATTTTTATTTTTCTTGAAAACCGTCGATCATAGGCGTATAATCAGTTCATCCAGATGGATTGCTTCATTCGCGCTGTTTTATTAAGGAGATGAAAACCGTGCATTTTACAACCGTTATGCTCAGTCTTGCGGATATCGTCATGTTGTGGCTGGGTGTTATTTGTTATCAATCGAAGATGTCACCCCGGAAAAAAGATGGATAAGCAAATCAGGAATAGGATTCCTGAAACAAAAGCCCGGGCCTTGAGGCCGGGCTTTTTTGCGGTCTGCGCCTGCCACACCCGGCAGCCGAATGTCACAAAGGAGACGACAATTTGTTTTCCAGATCGATGATTCTCAGGGTGATTTTCATCACGGAGTCCGGGTTCAGGGACATGGATTCGATCCCCTCCCGGACGATGAACTCGGCAAATTCCGGATAATCGCTGGGCGCCTGGCCGCAGATCCCGATGTGGCGGCCATTCCGCAGGGCGCCCTGGATCGCCATAGATACGAGTTTAAGGACGCCGGGATCCCTTTCATCGAAGTCATGAGCCACCAGGGTCGAATCCCGGTCCACGCCCAGGGTCAGCTGAGTCAGGTCGTTGGAGCCGATGGAGAAGCCGTCGAAAATCTTGCTGAAATCGTCAATGGCGATGACATTGTTGGGGATTTCGCACATGACATAGACCTCCAGGCCCTTTTCGCCGCGAACCAGGCCGTTCTTCGCCATTTCCGCCAAAACTTTTTCAGCTTCGGGGACACGACGGCAGAAGGGGATCATCAGGATCAGATTGGTCAGTCCCATTTCATCCCGGACCCTTTTCATAGCCTGGCATTCCAGGGCAAAGCCTTCCCGGTATTGGTCGTCGTAATAGCGGGCCGCGCCGCGGAAGCCGATCATGGGATTTTCTTCTTTAGGTTCAAAGGCTTGTCCGCCGATAAGGCTGGCATATTCGTTGGTTTTGAAGTCGCTCATTCGGACCACCACCGGCTTTGGATAAAAAGCCGCGGCGATGGTGCCCACGCCGAAGGCCAATTTTTCCACGAAATATTCTTCTTTGTCGGCATAGCCTGTGGTCAGCTGCTCAATGTTCTGAAGGACGGCGGGATCATCGATCCGTTCCGGATGGACCAAGGCCATGGGGTGGATCTGGATGGAATTGCTGATGATAAATTCCATGCGGGCCAGACCAACTCCGTCGTTGGGAATCATGGAGAGGGAAAAGGCCTGGTCGGGATTGCCCAGGTTCATCATGATGCGGGTTTTGGGCCGTTTCAGATTGCTGAGGCTGATACGGTCGATATGGAAGGGCAGCAGGTCTTGGTAAACCTTTCCGTCATCGCCTTCCGCGCAGCTGACGGTGACTTCTTCTCCCGTGCGGATCGTTTCGGTGGCGTCCCGGGTGCCCACGATGGCCGGAATGCCCAGTTCCCGGCTGACGATGGCCGCATGGCAGGTTCTGCCGCCCCGGTTGGTGACAATGGCCGCCGCAGTTTTCATCACCGGCTCCCAGTCCGGGGAGGTGGTGTCCGCAATCAGGACTTCTCCGGGCATGAAGGTTGGCAGTTGGGCTACATCCTTGATCACGCGGGCCTTGCCTTGGCCGATCTTCTCGCCGACGCTTTTTCCGACGGCAAGGACCTGGGACTTCCGTTCAAGCCGATAGGTCTCCAGAATATCCATGGACTTCAGGGACTGAACCGTTTCTGGCCGCGCCTGGACGATGAAAAGCTCTCCGGTGATCCCGTCTTTGGCCCATTCAATGTCCATCGGTCTGGGCTTGCCGGCTTTGTTCGAATAATGATCCTCAATGGTGATGGCATAGCCGGCCAGGGTCAGGATGTCGTCGTCGCTGAGGCAGAAGCGCCTGCGATCGGCTTCGGGCACCTCCACATTCTGGGTCAGGGCTTTCGATCCCCCCTGGCCGTAAACCATTTTGATACGCTTGTCTCCCAGGTTTTTCCGGATGATGGAACGATAACCTTGACGGAAGGTCGGTTTGAATACATAAAATTCGTCGGGATTGACAGCCCCCTGCACCACATTTTCACCCAGACCATAGCTGGCGGTCACAAAGACAGCCTCCCGGAACCCGGTTTCCGTGTCGATGGTAAAGATGACACCGCTGGAGGACAGATCGGAACGGACCATTTTCATGATGCCAATCGACAGGCCGACCTTGAAATGGTCGAAGCCATGGGTGACGCGATAGGAAATGGCGCGGTCAGTAAACAAAGAGGCCAGGCATTTGCCGCAGGCTTCCCGCAGCGCGTAGTCACCCCGGATATTCAGATAGGTTTCCTGCTGGCCGGCAAAGGATGCCGTGGGGAGGTCCTCGGCTGTGGCGGAGCTGCGGACGGCCACATCCGTATCCGCGCCATATTCTTCGCACAGCTGTCCATAGGCGTCCTTGATTTCGCGCCATATATCGTCGGGTATTCCGGCGGTCAGGATCAGATCCCGGGCTTTTTTGCCGCGCCGGGCCAGGTCGGCCACGTCGGCAATATTCAAGTTATCCAAGGCGCGCTTCAATTCCTCCAGGATCCCGCCGGACCGGATGGCGTCCCAGTACGCCTGAGCGCTGACCGCAAAGCCGTTAGGTATTTTGATGCCCTTGGCGGTCAGTTCTCCGTACATTTCGCCAAGAGAAGCGTTTTTTCCACCCACCAACGGAACGTCTTCAATACGGATATCCTTGAACCAATAAATGTATTGCGCTTGCTGCATCACACCGGCCTCCTTCGATCATGATCTGCTTTCATTTTAACATTTAAATATTGAGAAAGTTCAAAAAATTATAGATTGGCGGTGGACATGGAAGCAGGCAAACAAAAACATGGAAACGGACGGAAGCCCATTTCCATGTTTTTGTTTGTGAGATCGGTCGGGGATCCCTATTTCAAGGAGAACCAGATGCCGCCGGTGCCATCACGATCCAGGCCGTAGGCAAGCTTCGGGGCAGAATCCGATATCTTGACCTGAAGGACGATATAGCCCTCCGCCTTGCCTCCGGTATAGATTTTTCCGCTCAGGACAGGCTTGGGCGCGGTGACCGATTTGGAGGCATATTCCTCACTCTGGCTGCTGAAGCAGTCAAAATCGTATTTGCTGACGGAGATGGCTTTGTCTTCGCTGACCAGGTCGGCCTTGACGGATACCTTTGCCAGGATGTATTCGTAACCTTCGTCGGGCGCATCGTTGTTGACGTTGGCACTTAAAACCGTGTCCCAGGCCGCCGCACCCCGCTGGACTTCCAGGACAGTGACCGTCGCCTTATAATCCGCGGAATAGGTAGAGACCTGAATGGTCTGAGGTGTTCCGACGGGGGCGGGATTGCTGCGATGGTACCCGCCGCCTGTAGGGGAGGCGGCCGTACCGATTTCAACCTGACGCAAGGTTTCATTCCAGGTGATGGGGATATTCAGGGCATTGCTCATCACGCGCAGGGGCAGATAAGTGGAGCCGTTGATGACCACGGCCGGCGGATTCGGGTTGAAGGGGGCGCCATTTAACAGGATTTTGAAATCGGCCACGGTGGCCATGGGGGCTTCCGCCCAGAGACCGGTGCTGCAAAAGAGCAGGGCGCCGATGATCACGCCGCTGATGAATCGTTTCATAAAGACCTCTCCCTTTTAGAAGATTGTGGATCCTATTGATCATCATACCACATCCGGAGTCGGTTGTGCGCAGGGAAAGATCAGTTAGGCGTTGAAACCGGGGCGGCTGAACAGTATAATGATAGAGACTGTCCGTTCAATCATTTCAAGAAGCAATTGAAGCAGGCTAGAGAGGTGGAGAGACGTGGCTAAACAACCGACTCGCGAAGAAGCGATGGCTCTTTTTCTGGAGCATAATAAAACAGAGAATCTGCTGAAGCACGCCCTGGCCGTGGAAGCGGTGATGCGGCATTTTGCGGTTTTGCTCAGCGAAGATCCGGAGAAATGGGGCATCATCGGACTGTGTCATGATCTGGATTATGAAAAATACCCGGAACAGCACTGCGCCATGACCAAAATCATGCTGGAGGAGGCAGGCTGGCCGGAGGACTGGATCCGCGCCGTCATGTCCCATGGCTGGAAGCTGTGCACTGAGGTGGAACCGGTGCTGCCCATGGAGAAGGTGATCTACACGATCGATGAACTGACCGGGCTGATCATGGCGGCAGCCCTGATGCGGCCCAGCCGCAGCTTGCTGGACCTGGAGCTGAAATCGGTCAAGAAAAAGTGGAAAGATCTGCGTTTTGCCGCCGGGGTAAGCCGTGAGGTGATCCAGGAAGGCGCCGATATGCTGGGCATGTCCCTGGATGAGGTGATCACCCAGACGATCCTGGGCTTGCGGACGGCTGCGAAAGCCCTGGGCCTGGAGGGAAATCCGGAGGCTTAAGGCCAAAGGATTGGCATTGACAAAGCAGTTCAAGGCTGATAGAATTACCTTTGGTATTTTAAAGAGTCATAGGTTGAGGATGCTATATGAAGATAAGTGTTGGGCGTCTGCTGAAGGAACCGGGCGCCGAAGAAGCTTTCAGCTTTATCATCGAGCAGGACGTCCTGCAGCATGAGGAGTTTAAGTTTCTTCAGCCGGTCAAAGTGCAGGGAGTGCTGACAAATGCTGGCAACGAAATCATTCTGAAGGGTGATATCCAGACCCGGGTGGAAGGCTCCTGCAGCCGCTGCCTTGAACCGGTCCGGCAGGATATCTCCGTGGATTTTGATGAAGTGTTCGCATTGGATGAGCTGCCCACGGAGGACCCGGTGATTGACCTGAGCCAGTGCGCCTGGGAATATCTCGTGGTTTCTCTGCCTGTCAAGCTGTTATGCAGCCCTGATTGTCCCGGCTTATGCGTCCATTGCGGGAAACCGCTGAAAGACGGCGCCTGTGATTGCCAGAAGGATCAGACCGATCCCCGGCTGGCAGCTTTAAAAGACTTGTTCAAGTAGGTTGCATAGATCATTTTACCCAGTAGAGGAGGTGTGATTCATGGGTGTACAACAACATCGTCATTCCAAAGCCAGAGTCCGCAGAAGCCGTGCGGTGGTCATGAAAATGGAAGCCCCTAAATTCGTGGAGTGCCCTAAGTGCCATGAGTTTAAGATGCCTCACCGTGTATGTCCTTCCTGCGGTTATTACAACGAAAATATCACGGTGACCCCGGCAGTCAAGGAAGACTAATCGTTTTGTCTTCGAAAATTTTTGCCATTAAAACTCTCCCGTCAGGTTCGTATCGGAATCCGTGGGAGAGTTTTTGCTGTCATTGCGCAATCCAGCGTAAAATAGGTTATAATATAAAGGGCATGCCGCTTGTCAGCGATGCCTTAGCAATCATGTCTTGAGGAGGTACCGGATGCATATCGCATTGGACGTTATGGGGGGCGATCATGCACCCCTGGAAATCATCAAAGGGGCTCAGGCTGCGCTTCAAAGCAGCCCGGAACTGGAATTGATCCTGGCGGGAGACGAGGCGATCATTCGCCTGCACTGGGCCGATGTGGACCGGGAACCCAGGGTCCGGATCCATCATTGCACCCAAGTGATCGGCATGAACGAACATCCGGCCATGGCTTACCGAAAGAAAAAGGATGCCTCCATTACCGTGGCGACCCGCCTGGTGCGGGAGGGAGAAGCGGAAGCGGTGGTCTCTGCCGGCAGCACCGGCGCCCAGATGGTGGCAGCACTGTTTGGACTGGGCCGTATCAAAGGCGTGGAGCGGCCGGCCATCGGGTCCTTTTTGCCGACCCTTCAGGGGCCCCGATTCTTGCTGGATGTGGGTGCCAATACAGACTGCACGCCGGAGATCCTCCGGCAGTTTGCCTGGATGGGGCATATCTATTCCGAATACGCCCTGGGTCTGCGCAATCCGTCGGTTTATTTGCTGAGCAACGGGACCGAAGCGGAAAAGGGCGATGAACTGACGCAGAAAACCCATCAGCTCTTGCTGAAAGAAACCCGTTTGAATTTCTGCGGCAATGTGGAAGGCAGGGATATCCTGAAGGGAGAAGCCCAGGTCATTGTCTGCGACGGCTTTGTGGGCAATGTGGCCCTGAAAACCATGGAGGGCACGGCCGAAGCGCTCTTTGGCCTCATGAAGGATGCCTTCATGGCCGACGGCAGGAGCAAGGCCGGGGCTTATCTGCTGAAGCCGGCCTTGAAGCAAATCAAGAACAAACTGGATTATGAGGAATACGGCGGTGCGCCTTTGCTGGGGGTCAACGGCATCAGTGTGGTTTGCCACGGGAGCTCTAAAGCCAGGGCCATCCAGTGTGCTTTGCTCCGAACCATGGAATGGGTCAAGTCCGGTTACCTGCAGCATCTGCAGAGTCACGCCTTCGAGGTGGAACATCCCCCGGAAGACAGCGGCAAGGCTTGAATCCGCCCTGCGAAAAAAAGACGCAAAGAGGTATTGACCAACGTTATGACAGTTGGTATCCTTATGAAAGCAAATCAACATCGGCGCGGCCGATGCGCAGAACCGCAGGGAAGGGGGTGACCACATGAGTCTGGCAGATAAGGTTAAGGATCTGTTGGCAGAGCAGCTGAACGTGGATCCGGCAGACTTGACGGAAGAGACCAGCTTCGAAGATTTAAATGCCGATTCTCTGGATGTGGTAGAATTGATCATGGCGCTGGAAGAAGAGTTCGACATCGAAATTCCGGATGAAGATGCAGAGAAGATCCGCACAGTTGGAAACATCGTGGATTATATCAAGGACAGAAAATAGCCATGGCCTGTTTTCAGACCCCAGTTGCTTTGACTGACTTAAATCAATGACACTTGCATGTTTCAGCGCCTGCCGGATTCAGATGGCAGGCGTTTTTTTTGACCCGTTTCAAGGAATATAGTATGATAGATATGCATATTCAAAACAGGAACTTTAAGGAGGTTGTCGGCAGTGGCCCGAAAAAACCACTTATCCAGCATGTCAAACCAGCGCCGGCAAGTTTTGCAGGAAATGGTCGAACGGCTTCGGCTGGATCAGATGGAGGGAATCCATATCAACTATTCGATCCTTGACCAAGCGTTTATGCATCCGTCTTATTCCACGGAAGGGGTGGGTTTGGAAGGTAAAAGCACCGAGGAGAGGCATCAGGTCAGCCTGAAGAGCAACCAGAGGCTTGAATTTCTGGGCGATGCGGTGCTGGGCATGGTGGCAGCCCGTGCTTTATACCGTGACAATCCGGGCGCTCCTGAAGGGGAGCTGACGAAAATGCGGGCGGCCCTTGTGTGTGAGAGGTCCTTGGCGGCGGCAGCCCGAAAACTGAAATTAGGCCAATATCTGTTGTTGGGCAAAGGAATTTCCGTCAACGGCGGCGCCAAACAGACTTCGATCCTGGCGGATGCGTTCGAATCCCTTCTCGGGGCTTTGTTCCTGAGCGGGGCAACGCTGCCGGCCCTGGAGACCTATGTTTTTGAGGCGCTGCAGGCCACCGCTTCAAGAATCGATGAGGCGGTGGAGGAGGACTATAAAGGGCAGCTTCAGGCATGGGTTCAGAAAGCCCACGACCGGCAGCTGACCTATCGCATTCTGGATGAACAGGGACCTGACCACCAGAAGGTCTTTCTAGCTGGCGCTTTCCTGGATGATGAAGAGATCGGACGGGGCCGCGGCAGCACGAAACAGGAGGCCCAGAAGCAAGCCGCCAAGCTGGCGCTGCACCACATCAGACAAAAAGATGCCGAATAAACCAGAATACGATGGGGTTGAGAAGGAATTTTTTGCTGTATCACGAAATATTCCCAGATTGTACCGAACGGGATTTGTGCAGCTCGAAGAGATCATTCATATAGAAGGAGCGTTTGCCGGTGTATTTGAAGCGTTTGGAACTTCATGGATTCAAGTCCTTTGCCGACAAAACG
>CALMWJ010000297.1 GCA_937873525.1 uncultured Peptococcaceae bacterium
CGCTTGAATTCCTCTCTCTGGACATCCACGAAATGCAAAGCAAATTCTTTGCATTTGTCCCGGAAAACCAGGGTGTCGATCTCATGGCGTTTCAGGCCGATGTCCTTGATGGCCCGCTGCTCAATGGGCAAGCCGTGGGTATCCCATCCGGGCACATATGGGGCGTCGAAGCCGCGCATGGTTTTATACTTGATGATCATGTCTTTGAGAATTTTATTCAGGGCGTGGCCTAAATGGATGTCTCCGTTGGCGTAAGGCGGTCCATCGTGCAGGACAAATTTGGGCTGCCCTTGACGGGCAGCCTGGACTTTGCGATAGAGCTCCGCTTCCTCCCACGCTTTCATGATTTCCGGTTCCTTCTGGGGCAGGCCGCCCCGCATCGGAAAATCGGTCTTGGGCAGGTTCAGCGTATCGTTAAACTGCTTTCCCTCTTCCGTCTGGGCAGACTGGAATGATTCGTTTGGGTTTTTGTTTTCCATGGTTTCTATTCACCTCATAATATAATGATTGGCTTCTGGCCGGAGTCCTGGGTGTGACCGCTGCGCCCGTCTCGACGGAGGAGGTTGTCGGTTGTCCTACGCCTCGGCGGCCGCCTCGGTGCTGCTCTCACTGCCATAAATTTGATCCAGGCTCTTCAAAGCCTCTTCCATTTTTTGAGCCATCAGGAAGACTTGCTCCATGCCGCCCTGAGGTTCTTCTGCCGCCGCTTCGGCCGCTTGCTGTGTTTCAATCGTCTCTTCCTCTGCTGAGGCAAGGCTCTCCTCCGCCGCTTGCAAAGGCTCTTCGATCAGTGCTTCCTGGACCACGGCTTCCGCTTTCACGGCAGAGACCAATTCCGCGGCTGCTGCCGTTTCTTTGGGCTCATCCGCCGGTTCGGTTTCTTCTTTATAGCCATTCAGCAATTCCATCTGGAATTCCAAAAATCCCTTATGCTTCAGGTAGAGCTGTTTTTCAAACAGTCTCAGCCGCTCGATCTCTTGTTTGATGGCCAAAACTTCATCCTTGGCATCCTGGATGATCTGCTGGCCCTTTTTCCGGGCTTCCCATTGGATCAGCTCGCCTTCTTTTTTGGCGCGGATCGTTTCTTCATCCACCAGCTTCTGGGCCAGCAGCATGGTTTTCTGGAGGGAGGTTCCCAATTCCTTGCTGCGTGCCACTTCCTCTTCCATCCGCTGAACGCGCTCTTTCAGGTCATGATTTTCACGGAACAAGGTTTCGTAATTGTGGATCACTTCGTCAAGGAATGCATCCACTTCCTCCATGCGATAACCACGCATCCCTTTGGTAAACGCTTTATTGTGAATGTCCAGCGGTGTCAGCATATGTATCCTTCCCTCCTGTTGATTTGTTTTATAGGATCAGACCAATGATCAGGTTCAAAGCCAGACGATGCGCAAATTCCAGGATAAAAATTGCGAGGATCGGCGAGAAATCGATGCCTCGTATGCCGCCGCCCATAAGCCGGCGGATCGGTCCCATAAAAGGCTCCGTCATCTCAAAAATAAAACGCACCGCGCCGTTGTTGAAGCCGATGGGCAACCAGGAAAGCAGGCATCGCGCCAAAATCAAAAAATTATAGACCGTAAAGCCTACGTCAACCACGTAATATAAAAATCTCACTTAAACACCCGCCTTTTTTAAGGATCAATTTACAGCTTGTCCGCTTTTTCCACGGCGGCTTGGACCGCTTCCATCATGGCGGCGCGGAAACCCGCCTTTTCTAAAACAAACATCGCCTCAATGGTTGTTCCTCCCGGGGAGCATACCTTATCCTTGAGGTCTTCCGGATGGTCTCCGCTTTCCAGAACCATCTGGGCGGAGCCTTTGACCGTTTCGGCCGCCAGCCGCAGTGCCGTTTTCCGGTCCAGACCCATCCGGACCCCGCCGTCTGCCAAGGCCTGGATCATGACATAGACATAAGCCGGACCGCTGCCGGACACGCCGCTGACCGCATTGATCAGATTTTCCTCCACCTGGATCGCGCTGCCCACAGACTCAAAGATCCGGTGGGCCAGCGCCAGGTCAGCCTCTTGGGCATAGGTACCGGCACAAATGGCAGCCATGCCGCTGCCAATCAGCGCTGGCGTATTGGGCATGATGCGGACCACTCGGGCTTTGACGCCCAGGGCCTCTTCAATGCGCCGGGTGGTGATGCCGGCCATGATCGAAAGGATACGGCTGTTCTCATGAACCAGCCCCTGCAGGTCAGGAACCACATGTTTGAAATACTGCGGCTTTACACTCAGCACAAGGGTTTCGCAGTTTTCGATCAATTCCTTATTGCTCTCCGACGTCCTGATGCCGAAGGCCTTTTCCATATATGTTCTGCGGGCCTCTGAACGGTCGCTCCCCATGATTTCCTGAGGCGTCCAGCCTTGGCGGAGCATGCCGCTGATGATGGCTTCCGCCATCATGCCTGATCCGATAAATCCGATTGAACCCATTTTAATGCCCTCTTTCCTTTGGTGATCCGATTAGATGTCTTCATGGTGGATCTGATTGATCCAGGGAATGACTTCCTTAGGCTGGGAAATATTCAGCAGATCGCCGGTGATCTCCACATGGGAAGGCACGGCTACGAAAATGCTGCCGCCGGCTTTCTGCATGGAACCGTCAAGGGCATAGGCCGTTCCGCCTACAAAGTCGATGATCCGTCGGGCCACCAGCAGATCCAAAGCCTCCAGATTGATGATCACACTGCGTTTGGCTTTCAGATGATCTGAAATCAGCTGGCAGTCGTCGAAGCTGGTAGGCTCCACCAGCACGACACGAAGGGAATCCTTTGCGCTTGAGGTGATCGGAACCACTTTGCTGCTGCGGGCTGCCTTTCGGCTGCTGGAACTCCAGTCCTCCTGCACGTCTTCCCTTTCTTCGATGATCTCTTCTTCCACTTCGTCGCCCAGGCCCATCACGTCCATAAACTTATCAAAAATGCCCACGCCGATTCCTCCTTCGATCGATTCGATTTTATTCTGTTCAGTAAATGCGGTATCCGAAAATTGAAGAGCCCACTCTGATGAAGGTTGCCCCTTCTTCGATGGCGACGCCAAAGTCATGGCTCATTCCCATAGAAAGCTGATCCATCGCCGTTCCCGGGATCTGCCATTGCGCCGCCTGGTCCAGCAAGGCTTTCATTCGTCTGAACAAAGGCCTGGCGTCCTCCGGATCGTCATGAAAGGGCCCGATGGTCATCAATCCGCGGATCTGCAGATTGGGCAATGCGGCAATGGCGGTCAGAGCCGTTTTGAGCTCTTCTTCCTGAAAGCCTGCTTTTGTTGTTTCCTGCTCCAGGTTGACCTGGAGCAGGATCGGCATACGGATCTGATGCATCATCGCCTGCCGGCTGATTTCTTTTGCAAGATCCAAATTGTCCACGGAATGGATCATGGACGCTTTATCAATTATATATTTTACTTTATTTCTTTGCAAACGTCCAATAAAATGCCATACAATGTCCTGGGGCAGCAACGGGTATTTTGCCGCCATTTCCTGGGCGCGATTCTCTCCGAACCGGCGCTGTCCCAAATCATAAACCGCCTGGATATCCTCCGCCGGAAAATTCTTTGAAACCGCAATCAGTTTGATTTGACTGGCATCTCTGCCGGATTTTTCGCAGGCCACTTCGATCATCTTCCGGATGGCTGCGTAGCGTTCGCTGATCGTCTCCATATCCCATACCTCTTTTACTCTATATTTTGAGGCGCATGCCTTCCCTGACAAACCAAGGCCTGAGAACCACCCATTCCTCCGGCGCGATGCCTTCCAGGATAAACTGGTCTTCGGTCTCCTCAAGGATCGTGACCGGCCGCCAATGGGTATAGCCATTGGCATAGACATACACGCCCTTGACTTCCTTGCTGGTGGTCACCGCGGATTTTGGGACTGCCGCTTCGGTCTTTTCTTCAAAAATCATTTTGGCCGGCAGCTCCCGCAGCAGCGGATCGGCGCATACCCCCGGAGAAAGCTTCAGCAGCATGCCGGAGCCTTCCCCGAAAGCCTCGTATGCCATCATTACCGCATTGGCTTGATTGCCTTGGGGGCCCTGCAGCTGAATCGTTTTTCCCTCCTCAAAGCGGGATTCGAGGATCTGGCTGGTCTGGAAATAGGCTACGCTGCCCGAAAGATTGTCCACCACCTTGAAGGCCGGCTGGTCAGCCGCAACACTGCCTGCTGCTTCCGCCTCGGTTTCCTTGGGTCGTTTCTCTGCCTCCGCTTCTTTTGCCGCTTGAAGCGATGAAATCGCCGCTTCGATCCCCGAAATGGACAGCAGCTGAAACTGTTCTGTTGAATCCAAAGCTTCCAGCCCATCCAGGGTATAGGATACGATTCCCGCCGAAGGCGTCTCCAGAATGATTGGGTTCGCCTTGTCGGAAGACGCGCCTTCCCCGGGCATCAGCCTTACAACCGCAGCCCCTTTCGGGACGCGGCCGCCCTGAGGGATTGCCGGCTCCAGAATTCCGCTGCAGGGCGCGGCCACCGTGGTTTCCTTCTGGAATATCCACAGCGTCCCGTCAACCCCCGACTTCCACTGGACCGCATGGGCCTTGTTGACGTCTGCGACCGCCCCCATCAAGTGGGAAAAGCCCGCATTGAGCCCGGCAATCAGAAAGGCAACCGAAATACAGAAGAAAACCGTTCGATTCCTTCTTTGATGTTTTCTTTTTTCACGTCGTTCCGCCGGCGTCGGTTTGCTCCGGCGAGGGTTTATCGGATTCTTTTTGTGAGTCATCCTATGCCTCTCCAGAAAAGCGTTATCTTTTCCTGAGCTTTCAACCAATCCATCCCGTCACCGGCTCGGTCAAGGGCGTCCATCGCTTACAGCAACCGGAGCACCGCAGCTTGGCGGCCTCGTCCGCCGCATCGGTGGGAGAAAAAAAGATCCTGATGGCAAATCGTACAAAGGCCCGACAGGGAGATCCGCTGATCAAAGATCCCCCTTCGAAGCATTAGCTGCCGGTTGGCTTGCCACAAATCCAAATAAGCATGTCCGGGTTTTCGGGAGGGCAGCAGCACCGGCGTCAATCCCTCGGTTTCTTCGCCGAAAATCTCGGAGGCTTTTCGAATCACCGGCTCGTCCACTTCATAATGGCAGGGGCCGGCACTGGGTCCGATGGCGGCGAAGAGCTCCTCCGGCTTTGAACCAAAAGCCTCCGCCATAGCCTGGACCGTGCATCCGGCAATGTCCAGCAGCGTGCCTTTCCAGCCGGCATGGCTCAGTCCGATGGCCCGCCGTTTCGGGTCCCAGAAATAAAGCGGCACACAATCCGCATGCTGGCTGATCAAGGTGATTCCGGGAACATCGGTGATCTGGCCGTCGGCCTGGACAAGACCCTCCTTGGCTCCATACGCACCGCGGCCCGCATCCTCAGCGCAGACGCGCATGACCCGGTTCCCATGGATCTGCCACACACCGGTCCAGCTGTCCAGGTCGAAACCCATTGCATTTGCCATGATCCTGCGATTGGCTTCCACCCTTTGGACATCATCGCCGCCGGAAAATCCGATATTGAGAGAGGCGTAGTCCCCCTGGCTCACGCCGCCCGAACGGCCGCAAAAGCCTTGAAAGACCTGGCCGCCGACATTCCAGGCCGGATCGCCGGCCCAGCAGACGCCCTTTCGTTCTGTGATTTCCCATGGCTGATTCATTGAAACCTCCGATCCGGCAGCATGCGCTTGTCACGCCGGCTTCTCGTTCGATATTACAATATTTTATCACTTCTTATGGAAGAATACTATAAAAAGCCTGCCGGCACTGAAAAATGCTGGCAGGCTAGACACCATCGACGATTTATGGATGATCCGCAAGCAGGATCACCTTGCCTTGGGCTCGGGTGGCCTTCATATCGATCATCCGCTGATTGGATGAGCCGCGGAATCTGAGGCTGAGGTCCTTTAAGGTCTTGACATAAGGGCCGTCCACCAGCAAGTCGGTCTGTTCCAGAAGCTGTGCGACGGCAGGATCCTTCAGTGCCATGGCTACCAGATCCTCATAGACATAACCGGTGTAGGTCACCACGTCCATCCCCAGCCCGTGGACGCGCCTTGCCAGCTCCGCCATTTCAGCCGCCTGCATAAAAGGCTCTCCACCGGAGAGCGTCACGCCCCGGATGCTGGCAGGGGCTTTTCGGATCTGCCGGATCAGCTCCCGGGGCGTCGTTTCATAACCGCCTTCAGGATCCCAGGTTTCCGGATTCTGGCATTCCTCACAGGCATGGGGACAGCCCTGTGCGAAAACAACATAACGTATGCCCGGTCCATCTACGACGCTTTCGGTTACAATTCCCGCGATCCGCATTTGATACGCCTCCTGCAGACAGATTATTGTTCAGCTTTCATCACCGGCGGCAGCTTCATGTGGATCCGGCGCGCTTTGGCCTCCGCCAGTTTGCTGTCGTTAAAATTGTCCAGCGTGGAAAGGTACCCGGTGATCCGCCGTACCCGGCTGATATTGATGCCGCCGCATTTCGGGCAGGTGCTGGATTCGATGACGCCGTTGAAGCCGCAGTCTTTGCAGATGTCCACCGGGAAATTGACCGCGGCATAACCCATATCGCTATCGTACATCGCGCGGACCAAGGTTTCGAAGGCTTCCAGGTTGCTGTTGGGTGCGGAGGGCAGTTCCACATAGGAAATGTGGCCTGCGTTGCAGTATTTATGGTATGGCCCTTCCAAGGCGATTTTCTTCAGCGCATCGATCTCAAATTCCACAGGGATATGGAAGGAGTTGGTATACCATTCCTTATCCGTGACCCCCGGGATCACGCCGAAGCGCTCCACATCCAGCTTCGTGAACTTTCCGGAAAGCTGTTCGGCAGGCGTTGCCAGCAAGCTGAAATTCAGGTGGTATTTCTGGGTGGCTTCATCGCAGCGCTGCCGCATATGGCTGACGATCGAGAGTCCCATGGCCTGGGCGCTGTCACTTTCACCATGGTGCTTTCCCATGAGAGCGCGCAAACATTCGGCCAATCCTATAAATCCGATGCTCAGGGTCCCGTTGCGAATGGCCTTCTCCACCGGATCATTGGGTTTCAGATCTTCACTGTCCACGTAAAGATGCTGCCCCATCAGGAAAGGGAAATCCTTGACCTTCAAGCTTTTCTGAATATCATAGCGTGTCAGCAGCTGTTTGACGGCTAAATCCATCATATCATCCAGGCTCTGCCAGAAAACCGATAGATTTTTTTCGGCTTTGATGGCCAGACGCGGCAGATTGATGGTTGAAAAGGACAGGTTGCCCCGGCCGTTGGTAACCTCCGGTCCGTTGATGTTGCTCATGACCCGCGTCCGGCAGCCCATATAAGCCACCTCTTCATCGCGATAAGGCGCATTGAAGCTGGAATCCTGAAAAGAAAAATTGGGGAACAACCGTTTGCAGGCGACCTTCATGCTCAGCATGAACAAGTCGTAGTTGGGGTCCTCCGGATCATAGTTGACCCCATCCTTGACCTTGAAACAGGCATTAGGGAACAAGGGCGTCTCTCCTTTGCCCAACCCTTTCTCATAAGCCCGAAGGAACTGCTCGGTCACCATCCGTCCGCTCCAGGAGGTATCCGTTCCAAAGTTGATGCTGGAAAAGGGCACCTGGGCGCCGGCTCGGGAATGCATGGTATTCAGGTTATAGATGAAGCCCTCCATGGCTTGGAAGACCTCTTCTTCCGTATGGGCCAGAGCGAGTTCATGGATCTTCCGGTCATCCGCGGTGAATCCCAGCGCTTCCAAATCCGCCTTGATCTGTTTGATCTGGCGGTCAAATTCCTTGGCTGCATAAACGCCCATGTCCCGGTCGAAATACGCAAAGGACTGGCCGCCATGCATATCGTTCTGGTTGCTTTGCAGAATGATCGCCGCCAAAGCGGCAGCCGTCTTGATTCCTTTGGGCGGCCGGATGTAGCCGTGGCCGTTGTTGAAGCCTTCCCGCAGAAGGTGGTCCAGGGGGATCTGAAGGCAGGTGAAGGTTTTGCCATACCAGGAAAGATCATGAATATAGAGATCCCCTTCCAAATGGGCGGCCGACTCATCGGAGGGCAGAACCCGCTTCAGATAATAGTTTTTGGATGCCGCTTCCGAAATCTGGAGCACTTTGGCCGAGGGGGAGTTGCCCACGTTGGCGTTGTCCCGGCTGGTTTCTTTGAGGATTTCGGCCACCGTGTCCATGAGCTCGGTCCGGCCTTCCCGCACCCTGCTCCGTTTCTCCCGATAAAGGATGTAGGCCTTAGCCGTTTTAGCATGGCCCTTTTCGATCAGAATTTTTTCGACCGTATCCTGAACCTCTTCAACGGTAAAGATGTGGTCGTCCGGCTGCTTCTTCAGTTCTTTGATGACATCCAGGGTAACCTCCATAGCCGTCTGGCGGTCCTCACCACCGACCGATTGGGCAGCCTTAAAAATTGCGTTGGTGATTTTCGTTTCGTTGAATGGAACCACCCGGTCATCGCGTTTGCGAATCAATGTCAGCATGGTATTCCTCCCTCTCCTGTCCCCGGATGGGGACCGGCCCTGGCCCTGCCGGGCAGTTATTGACGATCCCCGGTATGATGGGACTCCTTCGCCGATGGTTCTTTAGTCAGCATTTCCTGGATCTCGTGCAGGAAGGTCTTGATGTCCTTGAACTCACGATATACACTGGCAAAACGGACATAGGCGACCTCGTCGATTCTTTTAAGGTGTTCCATGACTTTCTCGCCGATCAGCATGGAAGGGATCTCTTGCTGGGTGCTGCTTTGCCTTAATTCCCGTTCGATTTCGTTGACCGCTTGTTCCAGCACCTTGTAAGGCACGGGGCGTTTTTCACACGCACGCATCATACCGCTTAATATTTTCTGACCGTCGTAGCGTTGGCGGCTGCCGTCTTTTTTGACGACCCAAAGTGGCTGCTCCTCCATCCGCTCAAAGGTCGTGAAACGGCGCTGGCAAGCAATGCATTCCCGGCGGCGCCGGATCACAAGGCCGTCCTCGCTGTCCCGTGTTTCTAATACTTTGGAATCGTGGTATCCGCAGCTGGGACACTTCATAGGGCAGTCTCCTCATTTAATCATTTCAGGGTAACTGATTCTATGCGCAATCGCGCATTCAATGATATTGTATCAACTACATATGGACAAGTCAATACGCCCGTGCCCTAGATATGGTGTTTCCTCAAGGGCTTCATCCAGATGGGCGGCCGTATTTTCCTCTCTGAGTCGTCATGGCCGCCACCGGAAATAAATGATGCCAATCGTCTGTATTTTGTGTAATATTAAAACAAGCCAAATGAAATCAGTGATTGAAAAAAACCGTAGGAGGCTGGTTTATGAAACAGCGAATATACAATAGTCTGCTGGTGGTTATCCCTGTCTGCATTTCCCTGGGGGTCTACTGGCTGCAGCTGATGTTTTTTCATGACGGACGCAACACCATGTTCTATTTCATGCAGGACCTGGCTTTCGTGCCGATCAATGCCGTCATCGTCACCTTGATTCTGAATAATTTCCTCAATATCCGAGAAAAACGGCATACTCAGAAAAAGATCAATGTAACCATCAGCACCTTTTTTATTGAAGCGGGCAGCGACATCATCCGTGAGCTCCTGGAGGTGACCGCATGCCGGGAAGACCTTTGCAGGACGATGGCTCCGAAAGGCATGAGTGCCCGGGAAACCAAAGAAATGAAAAGAAG